>JBEKFI010000029.1:0-27344 GCA_050013395.1 Verrucomicrobiia bacterium
TACTTCACGCTGCCGACGTCGGTCACGACGCAGTTGTGGGCGAGCGATGGTTTGATTTGCTCGGCGAGCGAGCGCATCACGCCAATCGGCGTGGCCAGCACAACGAAGTCGGCGTCCGACACAGCGTGCTTGAGATCGCCCGTGGTCTCATCGGCCGCACCGAGCTTGTAGGCTTCGTCCGCCGCTTCAGGTCGACGCGCCCAGACGGTGACGTGCTTGGCGACCTTGCGTTGGCGGACTGCCATACCGATCGAGCCGCCAAGAAGTCCTGGGCCGAGAATGGTGAGTTTATGAAGCATGGCAAAAGGTCTTGTAACAGCAAACATTTGGTTTGGCAATCACGCGCCGTGTTTTCTATAGTTCGTGCCGTTGTAGGCCGCTTCTGTGAAGCGGCGGAACGGGGAGGGCAACTCAGAGAGTCGGGCTACAGTGTAGCAGTTCAAGGAGGAAGATGAAGGAGTTGGGGAGATTTTTTCGTTACGCAGTCATCGGTATTTGCAGTGTCGTTTTTGCCATTTCATGTGCTCCGACGCGACCGAGGACGGCCGTCGCCCCAACGGCGCCGCCACCTAAACCAAGGCCTGTGACCGAATTGCGCGGCGTGTGGGTGAGCGACCCGTCGAGACTGGATTGGGATGGTGCGACCGCCGACTTGCACCGGGCAGGGTTCAACGCGATGTACGTCAACTTTGCTTCCGGGGGCGCGGCGTTCTATCCGCGCAGCAAGGTGCTGCCCGATCTCTCTACTGCGACGGCGGCTGAATGGATCAACGGGATCGAATTGGCCCACCGCCGTGGGATTACGGTGCACGCCAAAATCATTACGATGTTCATGTTCAGAGCGCCTGCTGGTTTTCAGCGGCAGTTGATCAAAGCCGGCCGCGTAATGCGCAGGCCCGAAGGACGCCCCGCGCTCCAGAACGGCTACGCGTGGCTATGTCCTTCGCAACGTGCCAATCGTGCGCAAATCGCGGCGGAGGTGACGGAGATTCTCACGCGTTACCCTGTGGACGGGCTTCAGTTTGATTACATCCGCTTTTTCGAAGAGCCGACCTGTTATTGCAATCATTGTCGCCACGAGTTCGAGACTTGCCTGGGCAGGCGCGTGAGACGCTGGCCTGACGACGTGACCGGCGGGGCGTTGACGGATCGTTTTTATGAATGGCGTCGGCAAGTCATCAGTGATTGTGTCCGCGAGTTTACGTCGGTAGCGCGCAATCTCCGCCCGCGAGTGACTTTGTCCGCCGCCGTCTTTCACGACTTGGATCGCGGTCGAGAGGATCGAGCGCAGGACTGGAAGCTGTGGTTGGATCGCGGTTATCTGAACTATGTTTGCACGATGACCTACACGCCGGACTTGCGCGACTTTGAAAATCGAGTGCGCAAGCAGCAGAACTGGGTTGGCAATCGAAACAGGGTGATGGTGGGAATCGGCAGTTATAAGTTTGAGCGTATGAGCGACTTGATGGCGGAGATAGATATGACGCGACGGCTCAACGCACCGGGTTTTGTGCTGTTTTCGTACGATGATGCCGAAGCCCGCCATTTACTGCCAGATCTGGCATCGGCGTCAAGCCCGACGCGATAGCTTCCCTTTTCCTCTTGCAAAGCCCCAGTTGGGGGGTAATATCAAAGGCCTGTACCACGAGAGGTCGTGGGCAGACCAAACCGTCTCGCGCAAGCGGGACATAAGAACAATTAACCAAAATCCAGTCATGAGAGACGGGATGTCCCGTTGGCTCGGCAGGCCGAGCCGGTGCGGGATGAAACAGCGGAGGATACATTGGCAAGCGTAACAGTCGCGGAATTGCTGGAAGCGGGAGTTCACTTCGGTCATCAGACCAAGCGCTGGAACCCCAAGATGAAAAAGTTCATCTTCGCCGAGCGCAATGGCATTCACATCATTGACCTCAACAAGACGCTCACCCAAATTCAGGTCGCCTGTGGTTTCTTGCAGGAGACCATTCTCAACGGCGGCACCGTCTTGTTCGTCGGTACGAAGAAGCAAGCTCAACAGGAAATCAAAGACGCTGCCAGGCGCACGGGCATGCCCTACGTGGTGGACCGTTGGTTGGGCGGGACACTGACCAATTTACGCACGATTCGCAATAGCGTCGGCCGCGTGAAGGAGATCGACCGGATTTTGGCCTCTCCCGAAGCGGAGCAGATGCCCAAAAAGGAAATCGCGCACCTCAAACGCGAGCAGTACAAACTGCACCGCAACCTCGACGGCATCGTGAACATGGAGCAACCGCCTGCGGCGATGTTTGTCGTGGACATCCTGCGTGAGCAGATCGCCATTCACGAGGCGCAACGCCTCAAGATCCCAATCATCGCCGTGGTGGACACCAATTGCGATCCCGATGAAGTGACGTATCTCATCGCTGGCAACGACGACGCCATTCGCGCGATCAAACTCATCACGAACGTCATCGGCGACACGATTGCAGAAGCGCAGGCCGAGTTGGGCAAGAAAGTGCCGCCACTGCAACCTGCTGGCGAGCAGCCGCTGACGGAGGCGGCTCCACCTGCGGAAACAGTTCAACCCGCGGCGGCCCAGCCCGCGGAACAAACCGCAGCTATCGCCTGACAGATTTCAGGCCGCATTTACAAGGATCGAGAAATGACCGCCACAACCACACAAATTGACGCTGCAGTTGTCAAAACCCTGCGCGAAAAGACTGGCGCAGGCATCATGGACTGCAAACAATCTCTCCAGGAAGCCAAAGGCGACATGGCCGAGGCTGAAAAAATCCTTCGCAAGAAGGGCATTGCCGTCGCCGGCAAAAAAGCGGGACGCACCGCGAACGAAGGTTGCATCGCGAGCTACATTCACCACGGCAGCAGACTTGGCGTGTTGGTGGAAGTGAACTGCGAGACCGACTTCGTCGCGCGCACCGACAGCTTCCGCGAATTCGTGAAGGACATCACCCAGCACATCGCGGCAACCAACCCGAGTTGCATCAGGCGCGAGGACGTTCTCGCCGCGGTGGTCGAGTCCGAGAAGGAAATCTACCGCGCGCAGGTCAAGGACAAACCGCCGCAAGCGGTGGAGAAAATCGTCGCGGGCAAGCTGGAGAAATTCTATTCCACCGTCTGTTTGCTGGAGCAGCCGTTCGTCAAGAATCCCGAGGTCACCGTCAACGATCATTTGACGGCGACGATTGCGCAACTGGGCGAGAACATCGTTGTTCGCCGGTTCATTCGTTGGCAACTCGGCGAAGAAACCGGTGGAACGAACCCCAGCACCTGAGCCGACGTATTCATGAGCCTTATCGCGTTCCAGCAACCCCTCACCTCGATTCTCTCCCCGTCAACCCCGAATGCTTTCGGGGCAAGGCCGGGGAGAGGAGGTTTTCCCTCTCCATTTCCAAGGGAGAGGGTCAGGGTGAGGGTTGATCGGTTTGCAGAGTGCTGCCAGTTTAAGCGCATCGTGGACAGCCCGCGCTAAGGATCGAGGCCTCTCATGACCAAAGCATCCGCTCCGCAACCCAAATACCGGCGCGTGATGTTGAAGTTGGGCGGCGAGGCGCTTCAGGGCAAACGCGAGCACGGCATTTCCCCCGAGACCTGCGATGCGATCGCGCAGGAAATCAAGGAAGTTAAGGATCTCGGCATCCAACTCGCCATCGTCATCGGCGGTGGCAACATCTTCCGCGGGCAGGCAGGCACAAAACACGGACTGGACCGCGCCACGGGCGATTACATGGGCATGCTCGCCACGGTGATTAACAGCCTTGCGTTACAGCATGCGCTGGAGAAACACGGAGTCCATACCCGCGTCCAATCAGCCATCGAGATGCGTTCTGTCGCCGAACCGTTCATCCGCCGCCGAGCGATTCGTCATCTTGAAAAAGGTCGCGTCGTCATCTTCGCCGCCGGCACAGGCAACCCGTTTTTCTCGACCGACACCACCGCCGCGCTGCGCGCCAACGAGATCAGCGCCGAAATACTTCTGAAGGCGACCAAGGTGGACGGCATCTACACTGCCGACCCGCAAAAGAATCCGAACGCGACCCGTTATGAGAAGCTCACTTACATGGACGCGTTGAAAGGCCGACTGAACGTGATGGATTCCACGGCGTTCAGCCTGTGCATGGACAACAAAATCCCGATCATCGTCTTCAACCTCTCCAAGCGCGGCAACATCAAGCGCGTCGTCCTCGGCGACCGCATTGGCACGTTGGTCAGCGAGTAAAGGCTTTCTGAGCCTTGTCTTGAGTTTGACGCCGCAGTTGAGTAAACACTTAGTGCGTGAATCGTCGTGCCATAACGTGGAAGCCAACGGCGTTCTTGTGAGGCTCGATGCCGAGAATCTTCGACAACATCGAACAAGACCTGCTCCCCGCGTTGCAAGAAACGCTGCAGGTATCAAGTCGCGCCGACTTCTGCGTGGGGTACTTCAACCTGCGCGGGTGGAAAGCTCTCGATTCCTACATTGAGCAATGTGCCGGTGGCGAAGGCCAGTGTTACCGCCTGCTGGTAGGGATGCAGCGAAGCCACAGAATTAGCGCGATTGATCGGGTGTTGGCTGGGCACTACGGGCTGACGGCGGAGGAGTTGGATCGCCGCTGGAGCGGGACGGATTTCATCATCAACTACGACATCAAATACCGCCTCGGCCGCGACGCCGGAGAGGAGGAGAGCAAATGAATGTGATTCCCGATAAACGTTCGATTGTGGAACTGGTAAGAGAGGCGAACGGGGGGAAGTTGTGCCTTCCGGTGTTCCAACGAGATTTTGTGTGGCCGCGTGACCAAGTGGCTGACCTAGTGCGGTCGATATTGCGGGGGTATTACATCGGCTCGCTGTTGTTGCTCCGGTGCGACCGCGACGATCCGCCTTTTGCTCCTGAATTTCTTCGGGGGGCAAAACCCACATTCGCTGAGCCCAGTCCCGAATTGCTGGTGCTGGACGGCCAGCAACGATTGACCTCTCTACTTTACGCTCTCACAGCCCCCGACCTGCGGCTCAAAGACTCCAAGCGTGCCCGTCGGTTCTTTGTGAATCTGCAACTCCTGTTGGATGAGCCCGACAATGATGACATCGTATTTGACTTACCGAAGGATGATCTGGACGGCTTGGATAGACCGGAAGTGCAGTATGCACGGCGCGTCATCCCGTGCACGGCACTGTTCTCTCAAGAGGAATCGCAGAAGTGGCTGATCGGCCTGCGCAAATGGCTGCAAAAGGAGAGGCCATCTGAATACGATAAGTTCGAAGAGAAGCAGGAGGTTGCGTTTACAACTGTGTTCAGCGGGTTCTCGCAATTTCCCGTACCGCTCGTGGAATTGCCTCGGATCAACGAGGACGATCCTTCCGCAATTGGGCGGGTCTGCGCGATTTTTGAGAAGCTGAATTCCACAGGTGTGGAACTCTCCGTTTACGACCTTCTCACCGCCCGATTGTATCGCTCGAAAATCGAGTTGCACTTGTTGTGGGATAAAGCCTGCGAGGAGAACAAACGTCTGGCGGATTGGTCCGACGGCAAGGCGGATCAATATAAAGTTGGCGTGCTTGTGCTGCGCACCTTGGCCTTGATGCGTGGACTGGAGGTCAAGCCAAGCGTATTGATCAATCTCAAGCCGAAAGATTTCGCGAAGGACTGGAAGCGAGGGGCTGCAGCGATGGAGATCTGCCCGGACTGCTGCTGGATCGCATCAAAGGCGGCGACTTCACAGACGCGGAATATGACCATGTGATCGTGGATGAATTTCAGGACCTGACGCCGGCGGAACAGGAGCTGTTCCTACGATTGCGCTCAGAGGATGGACAGTTGGTTGCGCTCGGGGAGCGGATCGAGGATGGTGAGGTTCAGCGTGCAGTCGAGGCTGAGCGGGTCGCTCGGTTTGTCGTACTGCGTGCGGAAGCGGACGCCGTTCTCGTAGAGCGCAATGAGCGCTTTCTCGTACGCGACGGCGAGGCTTTGTTCGGTAACGTGAAGGACTGGGACATTTGTAATGACGGTCTCCGTGGTTGTTCATCCGAAGTGCGCGGCCAGTTCCCCGAAGTTTTCCAGCAGCAGCGTTTCGGGGCCGTCGGGCGAAATCTCTTCGATCTCGTGTTGCCAGGTCGTGTGGTAGGGGATGAAGACCGTGCGCAGGCCGGCGGCTTTCGCGGGATTGATGTCGGAGCGCGGGGAGTTGCCGATCATCCAGGTGCTGGCGGGAGAGAGGTTGTGGGCGCGGAGGACTTCGCGGTAGGTGGCGACATCTTTTTCGAAGACGATCTCGGTCGTGTGAAAGTAAGAGGCGAGGCCGGAGCGGCGGAGCTTGCCGAGTTGTTCGTCGGGCGTGCCTTTGGAGATGAGGATCAACTGGTTCCTGGCGTGGAGCAGGGGAAGTGTGTCGTTGACACCCGGCATCAAGTCTATCGGATGATGAAAGAGTTCCTCCTCTTGCTGGGTGACCCACGGTTCCAAGTCGGTGACGCCGTAGGCACGGGCGACTTCGTGGAGCGATTGGCAGTAGGCGCGGCTGCCGTAGCCGGTGATTTTGACGTTGCGTTGCTCGGTTTCCCAAAGGAGTTGCTGGGCATGTTGAGAAGCGACATGGCGCTCGCTGAGCTTGGCGATAAACGCCGCAGTGACGCGCTCGAAGTAGATGTTGTTTTCCCAGAGCGTGTCGTCGGCATCGATCAGGAGAGTTCTCCGTTCAGGGTTTCCACCTTCGCCAAGTCTACGGCGGACAGGCACGGTTTGGGGTTCAGGGTTCACGGTTCACGGTTTTTCGCATCCGGCATATTCTAAACTGGGAACCGCAAACCGGGAACTGCGAACTGCAGTTTTCCTCACTTCGCTATTGAATTTCGGAAAGCGGTTTTCGTATGCTAGGCACCATGACCAAGCAAGAAGTCCTCGATACGATGGAAGAGAAGATGATGAAGACCCTGGAGGTTGTGCACAACGAGTTCGCGACCGTCCGCACAGGCAAGGCTTCACCGTCGTTGGTGGAAAACATTCAGGTCGAAGCCTACGGCACGCACATGCGTCTGCGCGAGTTGGCGGGCATCTCCACGCCGGAGCCTCGTCTGATCGTGATCCAGCCGTGGGACGGTTCCTTGGTGCAGGCCATCGACAAAGCCATTCAGAAATCTGAACTCGGCATCAATCCCGTTGTCGACGGCAAGATCATAAGGATCCCAATCCCGCAACTCGACCAGGAGCGCCGCAAAGAACTCGACAAAGTCGTCAAGAAACTCGCCGAGGACGGCCGCATCGCCGTTCGTAACGAGCGCCGCCACGCCCTCGAACAGGCCAAGAAGCTTCAGAAAGACGGGAAGATCACCGAAGACGATCTGAAGCACGCCGAAAAGGAAATCCAAACCAAGACCGACGAGTACATCAAGGAAATCGACACGGTTCTGGCTCACAAAGAAAAAGACATTCTTGCCGTGTGAAGTAGGACAGGCGTCCCGCCTGTCTGGCTGCCGCGCGCACTCGGGCGAGACGCCCGATCGGGCGGATCTTGTTACTACCACGCGGGTTGTAGCCCCGAAAGCCTTCGGGGCAAGTCGTACCTCATCGGCCATCACAAACGCCGCGAGCAGGCTCGCAGCTACAACCACCCTATCGGCCGTGGGCGATGTCGGTGGTAGTGTTCAGATGTGCCGCGCAAGATGCCTGTCCTACTTTCCAAGTTGCCAATCCGCTTCAATCCGCTATATTCAGCCCGCTCGTTGAGGTGAAATCCCGCGGTGACCCCATCGTCTAGCCCGGTCCAGGACATCGCCCTTTCACGGCGGTAACACGGGTTCGAATCCCGTTGGGGTCGCCATTCTTGTTTTTGCACATTTTGCGGGTTGCGCTTCTTCTGATTTCTCAGGGCGGGACCGGGAATGATTCCACTTGAAGACAATTACGACGATGTCATCAACAAGGCGAAGCGTGGCCTGAGGTTGACAGACGAGCGCCTGGCCCAAAGTGCGGGCATCGCCCTGGAAGAGTTGAGTCGGGTGAAAGCAGGCCAGTTCGATGAGCGCGTCGTGGGAAAGCTTGCCCCCGTTCTCGGCCTGGGCGAAGACGCACTCGTCGTCCTCGGCCTGAAGTCATGGCATCCAATCGCGCGGGAGTTGGTCGGCTTGGCTCCGTTCAACACACGCTTCGAGGACATGACGGTCAATGCGTATCTCGTTTGGGATCCCAAGACGAAACTTGCGGTGGTGTTTGACACGGGCGCCGACTGCAGCGGGATCATCAGGTTCGCCCAGAACAACCATCTCACCGCGAGCCACATTTTTCTCACCCACACTCACTATGACCACGTGGCTGACCTGTCGCGGTTGAAGAGGGCGACAAAGGCGAAGGCGTTTGTCAGCGAGCTTGAACCGATTGATGGAACTGAAACGTTCGCTGCGGGGAAAACCTTCGGTGTCGGAAATCTTCAGATCGAAGCGCGCCAGACCAGCGGTCACTCACGCGGCGGAACGACGTATGTGGTGCGTGGATTGGAGCGGCCCGTGGCCGTCGTCGGTGACGCGCTGTTTGCAGGATCGATGGGCAGGGGCATGGTCTCGTACGAGGAAGCATTGCGCACGAACCGCGAACAAATCTTCACGCTGCCCGACGACACGATCATCTGCCCCGGCCACGGCCCGTTGACGACGGTTGGGGAAGAGAAGCAACACAATCCGTTCTTCCCGGAGTTCCAGCATGCCGCGCGGTGACCGGGGTCGATTACCCCTCACCTTAATCCTCTCCCCGCAAGCGGAGAGAGGAGATTCCCCTCTCCCTTGCCGCAAGGGAGAGGGTCAGGGTGAGGGTCCTGTCCTCCACTTTCATCAGGTCCGTGCTGACTCAGATGCGTGACAAAAAGCCGCTCGTAGTTTATTCTCCTGCGTGAAATGGAAACTGCGTTTGTGACAGTTCAATCTGTACCCCGACGGCGCCACCCCATCTGGATTCGCTCCCGCGTGCCGGGCGGCAAACGCTATCGGTACTTGAAGGAAACGTTGCATCAATACAGCCTGCATACCGTTTGTCAGGAGGCGCAATGCCTCAACATCGGCGAATGTTGGAGCCACGGCACGGCCACGTTCATACTCATGGGCGACGTGTGCACGCGCCGCTGCAATTTCTGTGCGGTGGACAAAGGCAAACCGGGCTACCTCGACATGAACGAACCCGAGCACGTGGCCGCGGTCATCGCCGCGATGGGGCTGGATTATGTCGTGCTGACTTCCGTGACGCGCGACGATCTCCCCGACCAAGGCGCCGACCACATCGCGCGCACGATTGAGGCGATTCACCGGCGCGTTCCCGCCTGCGGACTGGAGATGCTCATTCCCGATTTCCGTGGCGATGTCGACTGCGTGCGGCGCGTAGTCACAACGCCGCTCACGGTCCTCGCGCACAACATGGAAATCGTGCCGCACCTCTACAAACAGGTGCGCCCCGGCGCCGTGTACGAACGTTCGCTCCGCGTGCTGGAAATGGCAAAGGAGTTTCGGCCCGACATTCTCACGAAGTCGGGATTGATGCTCGGTCTGGGCGAAACGCGCGAGGAATTGCTCGTTGTGTTCGCCGACCTGCGCCGACACGGCTGCGACATCCTCACCCTCGGCCAATACCTGCGTCCGTCGCCTGAACAATTGCCCGTGGTGAGTTACGTCACTCCCGAAGAATTTGCCGAATTGCGCGAGGACGCGCTCGCGCTCGGTTTTCGCCACGTCGAAAGCGGCCCGCTCGTGCGCAGTTCCTACCACGCCTGGGAACACGTGAAGTTGTAGGACAAGCTTCCAGCTTGTCAGAAGTCGTCACGCCAGCATCATTCAACAGTGGGCTGGAGGCCAGCCTCCATTGTTCAGCAAGCTGGAAGCTTGCTCTACGGTGCTCGGCTCAAGCGCGGGGAGTGTTTTTCCTCCTGATTCTTTACGTAGTAATCGATCTGCTGGCAGATGCGGTGGAGGACGTTTACGTCGCGTTTCTCCAAGGGGGCGCGGCTGAGGACGCGGCGCAGCGAACGCAGGAACGATTCGGGATCGCCCTGATGCGGACGGAATCCGACCTTGCTGAGCGATTCGGCCAGATGTGTCAACACGGATTCGACTTCGTGCACGGTGGCGAGGTTGTAACGCGGTTTCGGCACTTCGCCGAGGCTGGCCAGATAAATCTCGTAGGCGAACAGCATCACGGCTTGGGCGAGATTGAGCGATGGATGTTCGGCAGCTTGCGGCACGCTGGCGATGTCGTGACACTTGCGCACTTCGGCATCGGTCAAGCCCGCTTCCTCGCGTCCAAACACGATGCCGACACGATGCTTCTGTGACAGGTCTGCGATTTTGGCCGCTGCCTGTCGGGCTTCGACGATCTGCGGGAACTGCGAGCGCCGCTTTCGGTGCGTCGTGCCGACAAGCCAGTGCAGTCCGTCGGTGGCCTCGTCCCAGGTCGCCACGGCGCGCGCATGCTGCAACACGTCGTGCGCGCCGTGGCCCAACATGATGGCCTGTTGATGATCGGAAAAATCTTTGGGGCCGTTCACGACAACGAGATCGCGCAGACCCATCGTTTTCATCGCGCGTGCGGCGGACCCAATATTGCCCGGCACCGCCGGCTCGACGAGGATGACGGTAACGTTCGCCAGATTCGGCGGCGCTGCGAATGTCAGGACCGGCTCGGGATGTTTCTCAGTTGGCTTTCTCATTTGTCAGTAGCGCGGGCGTCTCGCCCGTGATGTTGTCCGACCGAACGGAACGGGCGGGACGCCCGCGCTACTCGGAATTCACCTGCGCGCAACCCGGCCCGCACAGGGTTTTCTTCGATGTAGGCGGCGAACTGCTCCAGGCAGTGGGCGTTCGGCACCAAGTGGTCGAAGTACTCCGGTTGCCAAACAGTACCGGTTCGCTGCAACAGCCCGTTGATCTCGTGGGCGGTGTAGGACTTCCACGAGTGCAGAATCTCTTCGAGAGTCAGTTCACCCAACGGCGTGACCAGCGCATGCAAGTGATTAGGCATGATCACGAAGTCGCCGAGTTCGTAGCGCTCGCCATCAAAGTGACGGAGTGCCTGTTCCACTGCGTCGGCCACTTCTCTTTTGCGGAGCAGGCATTCGCCGTAGCCGGCATCGAGCCATTGTTGCAGCCGGTCGGGGAACCGTCGCTGATACTCGGCACGGGTGGCTTCGTCGTGAGGCTCCGGATGTTGGGCCAACCATTGTTCCTCTTCGGTGTACCACTGCCGGAGCTTGTCTTGCGGCAATGAGTCGGCAAGGCGAAACGTGACAAAATAAGTGCAACCGGGCTGTTGCCAATGCGGCAGCCGTCGTGTGTGAATGGCTGTCGTAGTGGCCGGATCGAACGGCGTAAACAGTAGCGCGGGCGTCTCGCCCGTTCTGTTCCAATCTCTCGCCTCGGCCGGCGCATCCGAACTACACGGGCGAGACGCCCGCGCTGCTGATTCCAGAATGATGGTTACCGGACCATCATTTACCAATTCCACATCCATCATGGCGGCGAATCTGCCTTCGGCGACCTTTATCCCGCTCGGAGCGGGATGAAGCGGTGTGGCTTTGCGCAGTTTCGCCATGAAACCGTTGTAGAACTTCTCCGCGTCGGCGGGCGGCATGGCGTCGCTGAAACTGGGACGGAACCCTCTCCGAATGTCGCCGTAGAGCGTGAACTGCGAGACGACGAGGAGGCCGCCGCCGATGTCGGTGACCGAGCGGTTCATCTTGTCGGCGTCGTCGGGGAAGATGCGGAGGTTGAGGAGCTTGTTGATCATCCAGTCCGCGTCCGCTTCCGTGTCGGCTTTGCCGATGCCGAGCAAGACAAGCAGTCCGCGCCCGATCTCGCCGAGCAGGGTTCGTTGTGGGAGTTCACCCTGAAAGCTTTCGGGGCGAGTTTCTCCCGCGACCGGCTCGGATTCGCGACGATCGTGTCGCTCCCACACTGCTGCCCGCGTCACCCGTTGCACCACCGCTCTCATATCAGAGTGGAATACGCGAAAGCGCGGATGGTTGTCCAGCCTTGAAGGTGCAGGCCGTTGTGTTACGCTCCGGGCGTGAGAGTTTCCTTTGGTTGTCCGCACTGCAAACGGGCGTTGAGGTGAAAGCCAGCCTCGCGCTCGTCCTCGGATTCTTGTTGTGGTTGAGTTTGCCCGCCGCTGTCTTGGCCCGCGATTTGAGCACCGCCGACGAGGAATACCGCAAACTGTTGGCGGCCGACGATGCTTTGATGCAGGATGTGGAACGGCTGTCGGGGAACCGATCGTCGCCGACTCGCTCCATGCTGCGGGCGCGATTGCGCAGGGTGGAGGCTGAATATCGGCAGTTCTTGTCCGATCATCCGAAGCACGTCCGCGCGATGGTCGCTTACGGGAGTTTTCTGTGCGACTTGCAGCGGGACGATGAAGCGATCACGTGGTGGAAGAAAGCCATCGCCATCGACCCGAATT
Organism: Verrucomicrobiia bacterium; assembly: GCA_050013395.1. Taxonomy (GTDB): domain Bacteria; phylum Verrucomicrobiota; class Verrucomicrobiia; order Palsa-1439; family Palsa-1439; genus JBEKZD01. Next base: position 12,389 of record JBEKFI010000029.1, read on the forward strand.
GCGCCGCGGCTTACAACGATCTTGGGGAAGTGCACGGACACACCGGACGTGCTGGTGAAGCCTTGCGTCTCCATCAGAAGGCGTACGAACTGGACCCGACCGACCCGGTTTATCGGTTCAACTGGGCGAGCACGTGCATTCTCTATCGCAACGACGCGCATGAGGTGTACGGTTGGAACACCGACGAGATTTTCCGCCGCAGCCTGGAGCAGTTCCGCAAGGCGCGCGACCTCGCCCCGCAGGACTTCCAGTTTTCCAGCGCTTACGCGGAGAGTTTCTACCTGATGAAGACCCCAGATTGGCAGGAGGCGTACGCGGCTTGGAAATATTGCCTCGGCCAGCCACTGCAAACCAACGATCTGCAGCGCGTGTACAGTTATCTTGCCCGAGCCTGCATGCACTTGAATCGCTTTAAGGAGGCCAAGACGTGGCTGACGAAGATGGATGCGCCGGAAGTTCAACCGTTGCGAGAGACTCTCGAACGCAATCTGTCGCAACTCACTGCCAGCAAGCCGCAGCCGTAGGGAGTCATTGAGAAGACGGATGCTGCTGTAGCGGCGGCTCTGCGAGCCGCCGGAATCCAAGAATGAAACGACGCACGGCGCTTCACAGAAGCGCCGCTACACCATTCTTCGATACCGGACTGTCACCGTCACCCAATCTTGTAGTGCTTGCGCACCGGCTGTAGCACCTTCCACGTGCACGACATGCCTTTGGGGAATGTCACGAGTTCACCCTTGCCAATTCGCACCGGCTTGCCATCCTCGGGCGTAACTTCCACATCGCCTTCAAGGAAGTAACACGTCTCCGCCTCGTCGTAATGCCACGGAAACTCCGACACTTCCTTCTCCCAAACGGGCCAGCTAGCCGCGCCCAGTTCGGCGAGCTGCTTGGTGGTTGGCTTGTGCTCGACTTTGATTTCGCTCATTGTGTTTCTCCTGCGGCCAGTGATTCTAGCAGCTTTTTGATTTCTGTCAGCTTTCCTTCGGGCTTCGTCGCAGCGAGTCGGGGAAACTTGCCGGCGATTTGGAAGAGCACGCTGCGCTGAGAGAGCATGATTTTGTCGGCGCGGGTCTCGACCGTGTCAACCTTTGCGGCGGCGGCGAGAATTTTCACTTCGGCGCATCGGAGCAGCAGTTCGACTTCGCGCGGCAGTTTGCCGTAACGGTCGCGGAATTCGCGGCGCAGCGCCTCGACCTCACCGCGTTCCATCGCCTGCGCGATCTTGCGGTAGGCTTCGATGCGGAGGCGTGAGTCGGCGATGTAAGAGGAAGGGATCCGGGCGAGAGTGTCAGGGGAAGGATGAGGGATGAAGGATGAGGGATGAAGGTTGGCAGCAACAGCAGGCGCCAAGAAATCCAGCTTCAGCGTCACCTGCAGTCGGCGCTTCGGCTTCTCGCCTTTCAGACGCGCGATGCTTTCCTTCAGCAACTGGCAGTAGAGGTCGAAACCGATGGCGGTGATGTGGCCGCTTTGTTCCGCGCCGAGGATGTTGCCCGCGCCGCGGATTTCGAGGTCGCGCATGGCGATCTTGAATCCGCTGCCGAGCGACGAATACTGCTTGATCGCGCTGATGCGTTTGCGCGCCGTCTGCACGAGTTGCATGTGGCGGGGCAGCAGGATGTACGCGTACGCCTGATGTTTCCATCGTCCAACGCGACCGCGAAGCTGGTAGAGATCGCTAAGCCCGAATCGGTCGGCGCGGTCGATGATGATGGTGTTGGCGTTCGGGATGTCGAGTCCGCTCTCGATAATCGTCGTGCAGACAAGCACGTCAATCTGGCCTCTGACGAATCGGTGCATGACGTTTTCGAGTTCGTGCTCGCTCATCTGGCCGTGGCCGACTTCGATGCGGACTGTAGCGCGGGCGTCCCGCCCGTATTCCGGGGTGGAACGGAACGGGCGGGACGCCCGCGCTACTTCATCCGCAAACAACTGTCGCAGGCGGTCGGCGACGGCATCGATGCTCTGGACGCGGTTGTGGAGGAAATAGACCTGGCCCCCGCGATTCAACTCGCGCTGAATCGCCTGCCGAATCAGCCGTTCATCGTAAGGCGCGATGATGGTTTCGACGGGCAGGCGGTCTTGCGGCGGCGTCTCGATGGTGCTCATGTCGCGCGCGCCGGTCAGCGCGAGATACAGCGTGCGCGGGATCGGTGTGGCGCTGAGTGTGAGCACGTCCACAAGCTTGCGCAATTGTTTGAACCGCTCCTTGTGCAACACGCCGAACCGTTGTTCCTCGTCGATGACGACGAGGCCGAGGTTCTTGAACTGGATGTCGGCACTTAGCAACCGATGCGTGCCGATGACGATGTCCACGCCGCCTTCACGCAGGAGTTTCACGACCTTCTTCTGTTCGCGCGGCGTGCGGAACCGCGACAGCATTTCGACCGTGATCGGGAAACCGGCCATGCGTTCCCGGAACGTGTTCCAATGTTGCTCGGCCAGCACGGTGGTCGGACACAGCACGGCGACCTGCATCCCGTCCATCACGGCCTTGAACGCGGCGCGGATGCCGACCTCGGTCTTGCCGTAGCCGACGTCTCCGCAGATGAGGCGGTCCATCGGTTTGCGCGATTCCATCTCCGCCTTCATCTCATCAATCACTGTGATCTGGTCGGGCGTCTCGTCGTAGGAGAACGCCGCCTCGAACTCGCGTTGCCATGGTGTGTCGGGCGAGAACGCGTGGCCTTCGAGCGTGCTGCGCGCCGCTTGAATCTCCAGCAACTCGGCGGCGAGATCCATGATCGCGCGCTCGGCCGTGAACTTCTGTTTTTGCCACAGCGTGCCGCCGAGTTCGTGGAGCTTCGGGATGCGTTTGCCAGCGCCGACGTATTTGCTGACGAGGTGCGCCTGTTCGACGGGCACGTACAGCCGCGCTTCGTTGGCGTACTCGATGGCGAGCACCTCTTGGTGTTGGGTTTGTGGGAGCCCCGACGGAGGCGTCGGGGCGCCCACATTCACTTGGAGCGTCTTCAAGCCGAGATATTTTCCAATTCCGTGCTGGACGTGAACAACGAAATCCCCCTCCTGCAATTCCGCCCAATCGGCTGGCTGCGCCACCGCGTGAAATTTACGGCGCGGGCGGACGAGCTTGTAACGACCGAAAATTTCCGAATCCGTGACGACTGCGAGCTTGGCGTCGGGCCAAAGGAAACCGCGTGAGAGCGTGGCGATCCCGGTGATGAAACTTCTTTCGCCAGCAGAACCCTCACCCTGACCCTCTCCCTTACGCGGTAAGGGAGAGGGAAGTTTCCTCTCCCCCGTCGTTTGGGGGAGAGGATCAAGGTGAGGGGCAACAGTCTGATCCTCGCGCCAGAGTTCTTCGAAGCGCTGGCGTTCGCCGTCGGCGCTGCAAAGCACGTGAACTGAGTAGCCTTCGTCGAGCCATCGCTGCATCTGATCTAGAAACGCGCGGCGCATCTGCTCCGCCACCTCCGGCTCGGGCGCCCGTGAGTCGAGGGATCGAAAAGCTTCGAGTGAGGTGAGTCTCAAGTTGAGGGGGGCACTCAGATCTGCTGGTGGCACAGGCGTCCCTGCTCCGACAGGAGTCGCGAGTCCTGCTCGGACTTGTGTCGATCCACCAACCGCAGGCAGGGACGCCTGCGCCACCAAACTCTCTGTTGCGATGGCTTCCCTCAGGTGTACGTTCTGCAACTTCGCGGCTAAAATCTTCTCCCACGGCTCGAAGAACGGATCTCCGTCAGGAATCTGCCGCGCGTAGCTGTCGGCGGCTTCGGCCAGCCGCTCAGGCTCGTCGAGCACAAGCAGCGTATTTGGTGGCAACAATTCGAGCAGCGAGGCGGTCTTGTCGGGCACGCGCTTCAACAAGCCAAGTTCGCCCGCAGGTGTGATCGTGATTACATCAAGCCTCTCGCGCGATTGTTGCGAAACGGGATCGAATGCGCGGATGGACTCGATCTCGTCCCCCGCGAACTCGACCCGGACGGGATCGTTGCGGTCGAGCGGAAAGAAATCCACGATACCGCCGCGGTGCGCCATGTCGCCGCGTTCGTTGACCTGATGTTGCGGACTGTAGCCGCGCTCGGTGAGCGCGGAGATGAGTGCGTCCAGTTCGAGGTGCTGGCCGAGGGAGAGCGTGGAGCGAAGAGCGAGGAGCGACGAAAGCGAGAACGTGCGTTGCATCAGCGATTGTACGGAGGCGACGACGGCAAAGGATGAGGGATGAGGGATGAGGGATGAAAGGACGCGGAGGCGATCAGCAATGGTGTCGGCGTGCGGCAATACGTCCCCGTGCGGCAGCGTCTCCCAGGCGGGATAGAAGAGTGTCTCTGGGACGAATGCTTGCAGGTCGTTAAAGAAAGCTTCCTGGGACTTGAGACCGTCGGTGACGATAACAAGCGGGCGACCTGAGATTTGAGAGAGCAGGGAAACGACAAACGGCTTGGCGGCATCAGCGACGGAATTCAGGCGCAAAAAGTCCCCTGCATCGAGTCTCCGTTTGATGGGGGGTATCAACGGAGACCCCAGCGCGACTTCGAACAGGTTTTCCTTACTCACGAATGTGTAGCTGCGTTTCTGCGAAACGCAGAAGGGCGCTTCACAGAAGCGCCGCTACACCTACGAAACGGTCAGACTCTAGCATCCGATAGCCGGCAACGCAATGAGCAGCCGGTAGGGCACGACCGCTGGGCGCGCCGTTTGTTTCATTCTTCAAAAGTAAAATTCAGTTTCGTCTGCGAAAGGTCTAAAGGATTTTCCGCCTGACAGCAGATGTTCAGGATTGCGGCAGTAATCATCCCGTTTGCGGCTTCAAACCCCACGCTTTTGGAGCGTCCTTCGATTGAAACTTCCAATCCTTTGAGGCTGGACTTAATCGATACGATTTTACCCAAAGCTATATTCCTACTCGCGCCTCCTCCATCAAAAATCAACCTCTTGTTCGTGATGGTAAGCCAACCATTGCCGATTTCGCTCCACTCTTGCGAGCTAACAGATCGCCCTCGTGAGCCGCCGACATAAACACCCTTAGCGACTCGAAACCCGGTGAAACCGGATTGATAGTGGCGAACTGCCCTCGTCTCGTAGAGCGCGGATGGAGATGAATAAAACGCTGTCTCGCCAGACTTCAAGAGGACATTGCTCTCAACAGGGAAAAGTGCCTTCCGCTGCTGCACATCGGCTACGAACTGCCGCGCACTTGCAAACAGAAGCGCGCGATGTTCACGCCGCCTCTTGATCTTGCCAATGGCAACCAAAATGATAGTCGCCACAATTATTAGGATTCCAATAGGGATCGCGTAATCCATAACGGCCCATTGCCGGCAGATTAGCTTGAGCGGCTCACGCCGACAAGTGGAAAGGGCGACTTAAATAACTCCCCCTTAAGTGAGAACACATGAATACGCATGCAAAACTCAGGCGGAGGTCATTTGAGGCGTTTACTCTTCAACAAATGCCGAGAGCGCCACCGTTTTCTGCGCTTGCTGTGTTCCTCGTTACAAATTCAGCCGCTTGACGTTTTCCAGCACGTGGTCGGAGGACTTTTTCAACTGCGCAAGTTCGTCGGCAGATAGTTTCAGTTCGACGATTTTCTCAACGCCGTTTCTACCGAGCACGCAGGGGACGCCGACGAACATGTCTTTGACGCCGTATTGGCCCGTGCACCATGCGGCACAAGGTAACACGCGTTTCTCGTCGTTCAAGATGGAGCGCACCATCTCGACGACTGACGACGACGGCGCGTAGTAGGCGGAGCCGGTCTTGAGGAGGCTGACGATTTCAGCGCCGCCGTTGCGGGTGCGGGTGACGAGGGCGTCGAGCTTGTCCTTTGGCAGCAGGTCTTCCACCTTGATGCCCGCGACGGTGGCGTAGCGGACTAGCGGCACCATGTCGTCGCCGTGCCCGCCGAGCACCATCGCATCGACGTCGCGCATCGAGACGCCGAGTTCCATCGCGATGAAGCAACGGAAGCGCGCGCTGTCGAGCACGCCGGCCATGCCCATGACCTTGTTCTTCGGGAAATTTCGGATCGAATCCTTCGAGCCGAGCTTCACGCCGGCGAGGTAGGTCATCACGTCGAGCGGATTGCTCACGACAATGACGGTGGCATTCGGTGCGTGTTTCTTGATGGACTCACAGACACCGCCGACGATGCCGGCGTTGGTCTTGAGGAGGTCGTCACGGCTCATGCCCGGTTTACGGGCGATGCCGCTGGTGATGACGACGAGATCGCTGCCCGCGCAAGCGGCGGGGTCGTTCGAGCCGGTGATTTTGGCGTCGAAGCCTTCGAGGCAGGCCGACTCCATCATGTCGAGCGCCTTGCCCTGCGGCATGCCTTCAATGATGTCGATCATGACGACATCGGCGAGTTGCTTTTCTGCGATGCGTTGGGCGGTGGTCGAGCCGACAAACCCCGCGCCAAAAACGGTGACTCTTCGATTCATGAATTTCCCAGAGTTTGAGCTGGTTCCGTGCTCCTTATTGAAAATAACACGGACGATGTCGAGCACATTTGGTGGTCTGCTGGGATATTGACCCCACCGAGCGTGTTATGATAGTTTTATTGCGCGAAGTTTGTCTAACTGATCGATACTCGGGAAGATGACCATGCGAAACGTGCTACAGGAGAATGTGCTGGTGCTCAATCGCTTGTGGCAGGCGATCAACGTCTGCACGGCGGAGCGCGCCTTCACGCTACTATACATGGGCCACGCCGAGGTCGTCGTCGAGAACGGCGGCAACTTCCAGACGTTTGATTTCCGCGAGTGGCGGGATTTTACGCGTGACCACGATGGGGACGATGTCGTCCACACCGTCTCGTTCAAGATTCGCATCCCGCGGGTGATACTGCTGCTGTTCTTCGATCGGCTTCCGCACAAGGAAGTCAAGTTCACGCGGCACAATATTTTCGAGCGCGACCGCAATACCTGCCAGTACTGTGGCAGGAAGTTCGATCGGCGCGAACTCAATCTGGACCACGTGATTCCGCGCGATCGTGGCGGCACCACGACGTGGGAGAACATCGTTTGCGCATGCGTTCCGTGCAACACTCGCAAGGCCAATCGCGCCCCTGCCGAGGCAGGCATGCACTTGATTCGCAAGCCGAAGCGGCCGAAGTGGCGTCCGTTCGTCAACGTCACCATCAGCATGGTCGCGCACGATAGCTGGAAACACTTCCTCGACCTCGCCTACTGGAACGTCGAACTCGGCGAAGATGTGGAGTAGGGCCAATACAGGTTCCAGCCTTTCGAGTTGGACGCTGTGAAGTTTGAACTCGATTCTCAGGTTCCTCCCAAAAGACGTGAGGCGATTCGTCGTTGGCGTGCAGGGTTTGCAGAGTGGTCGAAACGCAACGCTTTTGCGGGATGTCTCGCCCAAAGTGCTGGTTGCAGTGGCCCAATCATCCGCGCTCATTCGATTCAAAACAGTCGTGTGCTAGAAGCCGTCGCGGTGGACGGGCACGTGTATATGTTTGAGGCGCGACCACAGGGAGTGTCTCTCGTGCGGCTTGGCAGGCAAGAAGCGTCAACGTTTACCGGGTTTTGTCAGAAGCATGACACGGAACTTTTCAGAACAGTAGATTTTGGAGCGCAACGAACATTTGCCGCAAATAGCATCGAGCAGGCGGTGACGTTGGCTCTTCGAGCTGTGGCAAGGGAGTACTGGTTGAAGCTGAACGTTCGAAAGCTGCTCGGCCTGTTGTTATCCGCCGCGCGAAGAAATGATCTTGCTGAGATCAAGAGAATCACTTTTTTGGATGATGAACATGCTCGTCTCCTTATGGAAACGGGGCATGACGGGCCTCGTCTATTCCTCGAAGATATGCTGATAGGAACGAGGTCTTCGACAGACAGACTGAGGCGGATTTTTCACTCGCTCTTTTCGCAAGTTAAGAACGGGGAATACCATTTGTGGCGGAGCCGCATCTATGAGATTCACGGTCAAGGAAACGTCGCAGTCTCTTCCGTCTTCAGCGTCGAGTTCGACCTCGCCGGAAATCGTATTGGCTCGATCGCTCTTCATGCAGACGTGATGGAGGTCGTGCTCAGTGTCATGCCAATGGTTGATCGTACGTGGGTTGTTTTTGTCTATCACAAGAGGTTTGACGATCGGCTCCGGCGCCTTTTCGAGCAACTAGATTCCTGTACTGAGGATCGCCTCTGCGTTGCGATAAGTAAGATGATACTTACCTATTGCGAAAACGCGGCTCTGTCGCCGAGATATGTAGAAGGACTTTCGGTAGAAGCTAGAACATCTCTTGAGAATGCGTTCGCCCAGACATTGCCCTGTGCTCGGCCCCTCGACGAAATGCCCGATTGTGATTTTTTCCAGAATCGAGTCGGTTTGACTTAGCGGCTGGGTCGAGGGGCTTTCGCCGAACGACCTAAATAGCTGAGACACACTCGGCCTTGCGCTTTGACACCTCTGCGCTTCGGCGATAGTATTCAGTCGTGGTCGCCAAACTCGAACAATTGAAATCGTTTCTTCGCGCCTGCGGGCGGACGCTGGTGGCGTATTCGGGCGGGGTGGACAGCGTGTTTTTGGCGAAGGTGGCGCACGATGCGTTGGGCGACGATGCGCTGGCGGTAATTGCGGATTCGCCGAGTCTGCCCCGACGCGAGTTGCAGGACGCGCTGGACCTCGCGGAGCAATTCGGTTTCCCGGTGCGCGTGATTCAGACGCAAGAGATGGCCGACGACAATTACACCAGCAATCCGGCGAACCGCTGCTATTTCTGCAAGAGCGAGTTGTTCGACGAGTTGACGAAGATCGCCAAGGTTGACGGCTGGCAGACGATCGCTTACGGGGAAAACGCCAGCGACATTGGGGATTACCGGCCGGGCGCGCTGGCTGCTGCCGAGTTTCGCGTTCGCGCACCGCTGAAAGAGGTTGGGCTGACGAAGGCGGAGATACGCGAGTTGTCGGCGCAGCTTGGTTTGCCAACGGCCGACAAGCCGCAGATGGCCTGTTTATCGTCGCGCATCCCGTACGGCGAACCCGTCACGACCGAGGCGCTGGCGATGATCGAGGCTGCTGAAAACGTGCTGCGCGATGCGGGATTCTTCGATGTTCGCGTCCGCCACCACGAGGCGGGAACCTCGAAATCCGAAAGCCGAAATCCGAAACTTTATCTGGCGCGCATTGAGGTGGGAGCGGACGAATTGTCGCGGTTGTTCGACGACCGACTGTGCGAATCGGTCGTGGCTTCGTTCAAACAGATCGGCTACGCCTACGTGACGATCGATCTGCAGGGGTACCGACGAGGCAGCGCCAATGAATTGCTCGTTAAAACCAAGGAGGCTGTACCATGAGAATCGCCGTCGTCATTCTTGCCATCGTTGTTGTTGTGTTGGGTGTGCTTTATATCCGGAGTATTCAGCGGCCCGAGGAACACACCATGATCGTTACCAACCCTCCTCCGACCGATGTGGGTGACATCAAGACGCAGCTTCAGGCGCAGACCGCGCGCGTGACGGAACTGGAGCAGAAGGTGGGCATGCTGGAGATTGAGAAGAAGAAGGTCGAAGAGCAACTCGGCCCGATGCAGCAGCAGGTTGAGACCTTGAAGACGGATCTTGAGACTGTGCAGCGCCTGATGCAGGAAGTGAAGGCAAAGTCGGCCCAGTTAGAGACTGAACGTGGGAAAATGATGATGCAGTTGGGCGCGGTCTCCAACGAGCTTGTATCGGTCCAGGACCAGTTGGCGGACGCCAGACGGACAAACGCTGCCAACGAAGAGCAAATCCATGCTTTGCGCCAGCGGCAAGCCGCGCTGGAGCAGGAAAAAGCATCGTTGGAACATCAATTGAATGATTTCGACGTCCTCAGAGCGCGGATTCGCCTCGTCAAACGCGAACTGTGGGAAAAGAAGGTCGAAGAGTGGAAGCGAGAGGGCGAAAAACTGGCGGACCGAGGCAACCGCGGCTTTCTGCTCAAGAATGGCAGGTGGCAGGTCCAGACCCCGCCGGGCGCGCCGTTGTAATTCCTGCATGACCGGCAAACCACAAAAACTTCGCATCGCCGACCGGGAATTCAATTCCCGCCTCATCATGGGCACGGGCAAGTTCTCGTCTGGCGCAGTCATGGCTGCCGCGCTTGAAGCGAGCGGCGCGGAATTGGTGACCGTGGCCTTAAGGCGGGCAGATCTTTCGGGCGGCAAGGACAAGTTTGCCAACATTCTCCAGTTCGTCGATCCGAAGAAACATGTCTTGTTGCCAAACACCAGCGGCGCGCGCACCGCCGAAGAAGCCTGTCGATTGGCGCGGCTCGGACGCGAAGCGACGAATTGTTCCTGGCTGAAGCTGGAGATTCATCCCGATCCGCGCTACCTGCTTCCCGATCCCGTCGAGACACTAAAAGCCGCCGAGACGCTGGTCAAGGAAAGCTTCACTGTACTGCCGTATATCAACGCCGATCCCGTGTTGGCCAAGCGTCTGGAAGACGTTGGCTGCGCCGCCGTCATGCCTTTGGGCTCGCCCATCGGCAGTGCGCGCGGCATCGAAACACGCGCCAGCATCGAGATCATCATCGAGCAGGCAACCGTGCCTGTCGTCGTCGATGCGGGTCTCGGTGCGCCGTCCCACGCCGCTGAAGCGATGGAGATGGGCGCAGACGCGGTGCTTGTCAATACCGCGATCGCGGTGGCGGCCGATCCCGTCCGGATGGCAGTGGCATTCAAAGCGGCGGTCGAAGCAGGTCGCGCCGCGTTTGAGATCGGGCTTGCGCCGAAGCGCCGAGAGGCGGAGGCAACCAGTCCGTTGACCGGTTTTCTCAACAACAACTGACATCCCATGAGTTTCGTCCATCAGTTCAATCAGCTTCCGCTTGGCGAGTTGGCGAGCTACGCCGCGAAAGCGACGGCTGCCGATGTGGATGCGGCGCTGGCGCGAACCGGTTCAGCACGAGTGCGGCTGGAAGATTTCGCAGTGCTCGTGTCTCCAGCGGCCGGACAGCCCCAATACCTGGAAGCAATGGCGCGGGGATCACACGAGTTGACGGTGCGGCATTTTGGGCGGGTCATCCGTCTGTTTGCGCCGCTTTACCTGAGCAACGAGTGCATCAACATCTGCAAGTACTGCGGGTTTTCCCGCGACAACCCGATTCTGCGCGTGACGTTGACCGTTGAGCAAGTCGTGGCGGAAGCGCGGTTTTTGCGCGAGCAGGGATTTCGGCACATCTTGCTGGTCGCGGGCGAGCATCCGCGTTTTGTGTCGGGGAATTACCTGCGGGACTGCGTGGCCCGACTGCATCCCGAATGGCCGAGCATCTCGTTGGAGGTCGGGCCGATGGAGGCGGACGAGTACGTGCCGATTGTACAAGCAGGCGCGGAGGGGTTGGTTGTTTACCAAGAGGCATACGACCGAACGGTTTACGCTGCCATGCACGCAAGCGGTCCAAAGAAGAATTTCGACTGGCGGCTGGAAACGCCTGAAAGGGCTTACGCCGCCGGTTTCAAACGGCTCGGGATGGGGGCATTGCTCGGACTCGCGCCGTGGCGCAGCGAGGCGATTCCCTTGGCGGCGCACTTGGAATACCTGCTCAAGAAATGCTGGACAGCACAGGTGACGGTCAGTGTGCCGCGGCTGCGTCCTGCGGCCGGTGAATTTCAGCCACTGGTGGACGTGAGCGACCGCGATCTGGTACAATTTGTTTGCGCGCTGCGGCTGACATTTCCTGAGGTTGGCATCGTGCTGAGTACACGCGAATCTGCGAAGCTGCGGGATGGGTTAGTGCCGCTTGGAGTCACGATGATGAGCGCCGGCAGTCACACCGAGCCCGGCGGTTACACGGGGCAAGGAACGAAGGAGTTGCACCTCACAAGAGGCGGACATCTAGTCAAACCTCCGTTGCCATTGATCGAATCCGAAGGCGAGCACGCCACCGTGCAGTTCGAGATTGCGGACAACCGGACACCGCCGGAAGTGGCAATCCGCTTGGAAGCAATGGGTTACGACCCCGTCTGGAAGGACTGGGAAGCAGTACTCAATGAGAGCTGAGTTCGCCACGATCATCGCCAACGGGCAAGAGAAGCAGATCGAGCTTCCTTGTTCGGTAGAGGGTTTCCTGCGGCTCTGCGGTTGGCGGTCGACTCAGGTTGTTGTCGAGCATAATGGGAACGTTTTATCGCGCAGCACGGTTGCGAACGTGCAGCTGCAGGATGGCGACCGTTTGGAGATAATTCAACCTGTCGCGGGCGGCTAAGTTTGACAAACCGAACCTTCACCTGTTAGAAGTGGAGATGATCTTGCAAGGAGGATCAAAGGAGGCTTTTGAACACCGAAGAAGTGGGCGATTGTTTTTGTTTTGAGCTTGGGAGTGCTGACTTTCAGTGGCTGTGCTTTGTTTCTGATCGGGGCAGGGGTCGTGGTCGGTGCAGGTAGCAGCGTTGCCTATGCCGGCGGGGAATTGAAAGCGGCGGACAACGTGACGATGGACAAGGCTTGGAACGCTTCTCTCCGTGCGATGCAGGATTTGGAGTTCAAAGTCGCGACATCGCAGAAAGATGCGCTCGCTGGAGAGATCGTGGCCCGTCGTGCCGACAACACTAGGATCGTCGTCCGGTTGAAGAAGCAGACCGATCACAAGTAACCGAATTCAGGATTCGAGTGGGAACTTTCGGAGACGAGGCGCTGTCACGGTTGATTTACGAGAAGATTAAGAGCCACTTTTAGCGGTTGTCGAATTCCTCATCGCTGGCCTCATGCACCTCGTACCAAATCGCGCTGGGAATCCCCTGCTGTGCAAGCACTTCTTTACTTACGAGGCGTATGGTCGGTCGCCTGAAATCCCACGAATCATCGGTGCTCGCTTCCAGTAATGCCCTGTTTTCTCGCAGGCTGATAGTTTCAAGAATGCCCAATTCATTGGAATGCCGTTCATCCCAAGCGATTGCGTCCGTAAATACTGTTAGGTCATTTTGGCGCTGTTTCGCATTGGTGGGAACTAACTCAAGCCAAAGAGCATAAGGACCTTCAATCGTATGTAAGAATCGTATTCGTAGTGGAATACGACTGTGATTCCGATCCTTATCGGAATGGTTTTCGAGCGCCTTATTGATCTTGGTTTTGAGGGTGCCCAGCAGTCGCTGGTCGATAAGGTCGGTGGGCGATTGCTTCGGGTTCATCGTGTGGCCCGCTTTCTTAACCAGTCAGATAAATTGTAGTTGCAAAGCTGCGAAACAAGCTATAGAGTCTGCTGCGGTTATAGATTCAGGAGCTTGCACGTTCTTCAGAGGGGTTCCCCACCCCCACCTCCTTGGCGTGCAACTCCTGAATCTTCTTTTTCACGCCATCACTTCACCACTGGGACGGTGTCCTTGCCGTCAAAAGCTGGGGTAAAGACCACAATTGCCACGGCGGGAGTTGTTCCTTGGTTCTTGAACGCATGGGGCACCGCCTTGAGAATGAATAGCACATCTCCCGCCTTCACCGCGAAGTTTGCGTTTGCGACGCGCATGATTCCGTGCCCTCGGTAGACAAACACCGATAAATCGTGCTCCTTGTGAACGTGAAGCGATTCTGCTTCTCTATGCCGATAATGGCACCGTTCTGCGTGGCACAAAAGACGGCGGGAAACGGCAGCATCAGCCCGACGAAAAGCATGCTTGCGTTTGCCATGACGTTCACCTACAAGTGACACAAAATAAGGCAAAGCTTTCGATCCTCAATTCTAAAGTGTTAGCGGAGACTACCATGGGGCAGATCTTTGACGACATTACCAAGACGATTGGACGAACTCCGTTGGTTCGGCTGAATAAAATCACCAAGGGACTTGAGGCCGAGATTGTGGTCAAGTGTGAATTCTTTAATCCTCTCAGCTCCGTCAAAGATCGCATCGGGGTGGCCATGATCGAGGCCGGCGAACGTGACGGACGCATTAAAAAGGATACCGTGATCGTGGAGCCGACCTCCGGCAACACAGGCATCGCGCTGGCGTTCGTCTGCACTGCCAAAGGCTACCGGCTGGTCCTCACAATGCCCGACACCATGAGCGTCGAACGGCGCGTCCTACTCCGCATGCTGGGCGCAGAACTGGTTCTGACCCCCGGTGCCGAAGGCATGCCGGGCGCGATCCGCAAAGCCGAGCAGATTATTAAGGAGAGTCCGAAGTCGTTCATGCCCCAGCAGTTTAACAATCCTGCCAATCCCGAAATCCACCGTCGCACCACCGCGGTTGAGATCTGGGATGACACCAATGGCCGTGCCGACGCGATCGTCGCCGGCGTCGGCACGGGCGGCACGATCACCGGTGTCGGCGAAGTTATCAAGAAGAAGAAACCCAGCTTCAAGTGTATCGCGGTCGAGCCGGTGGACTCTGCGGTCATCAGCGGCGGCAGACCAGGACCTCACAAGATTCAGGGGATCGGCGCCGGTTTCATCCCGCAGGTTCTCAACACGAACATCATCGACGAGGTCATCACGGTGACGAATGACAACGCCTTTGCCATGGCGCGTCGTCTCGCCAGAGAAGAAGGCATCCTCGCTGGCATCTCTTCCGGAGCAAATGTGTGGGCAGCGATCCAATACGCCAAGCGCTCCGAGAACAAAGGCAAGCTCATTGTCACGGTCGCTCCGTCCACGGGTGAACGCTACCTCAGCACGCCGCTCGCGGCCGAGGCGCGCGCCGAAGTCTCCAAACCCTAGTGACCCCCGCCCAGAAAATCCGCAGACTTCTTGCTCGGGATGCGTTGCTGATGCCCGGCGTGTTCGATGCCTTGAGTGCACGCATCGCCTGCGACGCCGGTTTTGAAGTCATCTTCATTTCGGGCTACAGCGTCTCCGCCACCACGCTGGCAGAGCCTGATTTCGGTTACATCAGTCTGCCCGACATTGCTGAAGCCGCGCGCCGCGTCTGCAATGTCGCGGGAGAAAGAATTCCTGTCATCGTGGATGCCGACACAGGCTACGGCAACGCGCTCAACGTCGCCCACACCGTGCGCCAACTCCAGAACGCTGGCGCTGCCGGCATGTTTCTCGAAGACCAACTCTGGCCG
>JBEKFI010000030.1:0-47349 GCA_050013395.1 Verrucomicrobiia bacterium
GGTGTAGGCTCCTGTTCCGCCGGTGCCAGCGGTGTCGGCTGTCATATTCGTGCTGGCAAGGGTCGTGACGGAGGCGCTCGCGAACGCGGAACTGGCTTTAACTAGAACCAGCGCGGCCATCGATAAAGATGCGACGATCGACTTCTTTATATTCATAACAAATTCCCTTTCCCCCTTTTTCGTTGCTCCAAAAGCCCATCCGATAACTCGGAGCCAATTGGTCCGTGTCATAAAGTCCCATTCCCCGTAGCGTTGCAGCCCATAGCCGCCACTGACACAGCCTATTGGTGATCTGAACGCACGCCGGCGTATTGAGAGTCAACGACCAACCCATCCTGGTGAGTATCGTCTTCAAAAGCACTGACCGCAGCCGTCTCGCCCTATCCCGCTTCTCCAATTCCATCGCTTTTCCCTATTCTCCCGAACCCAAACAACCGAAGCGGACACAACACATCCACCTCTCGGCATTGCGAGTTTAATACCACAGCCGCCCCCTGCGCGTCAAGCACTATTCTAAGGGGGGGTAGCCGCAACTGCCCGATTTTTCTGGCGTTCCCGGCAGCGGGTTTGGCCTGCGACGGTGACGCGAGCGCAATCCGAGGCCGAATTCTGCTGGTTTCCCACCCCCATAAAAGTTGAGATGCACCCCCTGGCGGAGGTACTGTTTATCAATTGTCAGTGGCGGTGGCCCAACCCGGGTTCACTTTTACTGTGGTGAGGCAGACTTTGTCCCACCAGTGTTGCCAGTTTTTACGGTCTTTTCCACAGGCGCGGGACAGCGTAGTTGCGCCAGCCGATCAGCCCACACGGGTGCCAACCGCCGCCTTGGCGCTTGAAGCGGCGGTTGATGTGCACTTCAACGGCCTCTTTTGGGTTGCCCCCGATTCCCCGGGCCGCCGGGCGTGGTGCTGGGCGAGCAAGGTCAGCGGACGAAGAGCTTGACGGCCAGCAGCGCGGCAAATCCGAGCAACACCACACCGCAAGCGCGCACCATGATCGTCAGTGTTTCCAGTTTCACCATTCGGTGGGCGTGCGAGGCGAAGTACGCCAACAGCACAAACCAGGTCGTCCCGCCGAAGAACACACCGACCGAACAGGTCGCGCGGCTCTCCAGCGCCGGCAAAACCCATTCGCGGGCAAACAATACCGCCGCCAACGTCGCCCACAGCACCACCAGCATCAGATTGGAAATGGTCAGAATGAAACCGAGCAGAAACGCCCGCGGATGACGCCAGCGCTCATCCACTTTTTCAGCGGCGGCGGCGCTGGCCTGGAATTTTTCCGGCTTGAACAGCAAAGAACGCAGGCCGACCGCGACGATTACCACGACAGCCGTGACGCGCAGCGCGTCGCGCACCAGTGGTTTGTCCAGGATCGACGAGTGGCCGGCCAGCAACACCGTTGCGTAGATCGTTTCCGCTGACACCGCGCCCAGCCCAACCAAAAATGCCCGGAGAAACCCCCTGCGCAGCGCCTGGTTGATCACCGTCAGGTTGACCGGCCCGACCGGCACCGACACCACAAAGCCACAAACAAGTCCCGCAACCAGTGCCCACAACAACTCGTCTGCGTGCCCCACGTTTGCCTACCTCCCTGGAGATTCTTCTTCCGTCTCGTCCGACTCGATTTCGCGCCGCCAGCGTTTGCTTACCCACGGCCGCACCAGCCCGTAGAGCATGTACGCAATGAACAACAGAGCCAGCGTCACCTGGAAATACAGCGCCAACAGCAGTCCCACGATCACCGCCGCCGCAAACGTGGTCACCGACCGATACAGCGTCCAGTCCACGTACTTGAACGTCGGGTACCGCACGTTGCTGACCATCAATGCCGACAGCAACAGCATCAGCACCGGCAGGACAAACCGCCAGTTGCCCAACGTCCGCTCGTGTCCGACCAACCACATCATGAGCATCGTCACACTGACCACCAGCGCCGCCGCCGACGGGATGGGAAACCCGACGAACTCCCGCCCGTTCTCCCTGGCGGGCTGTACGCTCATCACGTTGAACCGCGCCAGACGGATCCCACCACACACGAGATAAATCGCCGCGATCACCCAGCCAGGCTCGAATTCCTGCAAGACGATCCGGTAGATCAAAAACGCCGGTGCCACCCCGAAGCTCACGATGTCCGCCAACGAATCAAATTCCCGCCCGAACCGCGATTCCTTCCCGGCCAACCGCGCCAGCCGGCCGTCGAAGAAATCGAACGCAAACGCCGCCAAGATCAACCAGAGCGCAGTCCGGATCGGCTCAAAATCACCGCCCTGCTGGTATTTGAAGATCCACGCGAGCGCGAAAAACCCGCACGCGAGGTTGCCTGCGGTCAGCAGATTCGGCAGGACGTAGATTTGAACCTTCTCGGACTCTTCAGCTTCGGTTGCGCGAACGTGTTTATCGTTTTCGGGCAACGACATGATCGCCTCCTGTGACGTAATCGCCAACTTCCACCGTGACCTCGCAATCGGGCGGCAGGAACAATTCGACCCGCGACCCGAACCGAATCATCCCGATCCGCTCGCCTTTGGCCAGCCGCGCGCCCTGCTCCGCCCAGCCGACGATGCGCCGGGCGATGAGACCCGCGACTTGCCGCACCGTGACGCGGAATCCGTCCGCCGACTCGATGCCGATGACGCGATTTTCGTTGACCACGGCGCATTGCGGATTGCGGGCATCCAAAAACTTGCCTCTGTTGTACTGGACGAACTTGATCGCGCCTTCGACAGGCGACCGCTGCACGTGCACGTCAAACACTGACAAAAAAATCGCCACCATCTGCGCGTCGCCCTTGAGGTAATGCGGCTCGTTGACCGTTTTTACCTCGACCACTCTGCCATCGGCAGGCGCGACAATCGCCTGCGGATCGGCCGGCACCGTGCGCTTTGGGTCGCGAAAAAACGAAATCGTGAACGCCAGCAGCGCGAACGGCAGGATCGGCGCCCACAGCACTGGGCACCATATCAACGTCGCCACGCCAAGCCCCGCCAACACCACAATCGGCCATTTGCCCTCCAGTAACGTGCGTGATGTGAACATAAGAAACTGGCGCCATCTTAGCGAAACCCGCCTGCTTGTGAAACGATTTCTTCCACGCGATTTCGGCGGTGGGTGACAAAGCGGGTGTTCTGAGCTAAGAATGCTTTCGTGGATAACATGGCGCATGGGTTGACGGGCGCGCTGATCGGCTACTGCGGGTTCCGACAACGCGGCGGGCGTGCGGCCTTGTGGACGGCAATCGCCGCCGCCGAGTTCCCGGACATTGACATCCTCCTGGCGCCGTTGGGCAGCGAAACGTACTTCCGCTGGCATCGGAGCTTTACGCATTCCGCACTGTTGCTTCCGTTCTGGGCGGCGCTGGTGGCGGGAGCGATCTGGCTCATTGCTGGACGGAAAAACTTTCGGTTGCTGTTTACGGCATCAGCAGCAGGCATTGCGTCGCATCTGGCGTTGGACTGGATGACCAACTACGGCACGGAGTTGTTGTGGCCGCTGAGTGACGCGCGGTTGGCGCTGAGCTGGGTGTTCATCCTCGACCCGTACGTGTGGGCGATGCTCGGCGTGGCGCTATGGGCGGTGATCCGGGCACGGCAGCCTGCAGCCGCTCCGGTCGGATTGGCAATCATCAGCGCGTACCTCCTGATGTGCGGCGGATCGCATTGGGATGCGTTGCGCGCGGCGTCAAAACCGCCCGGCACGCAAAAGCTGGCGGCGTTTGCCCAGCCCATGAATCCGTTTCGCTGGACGATTATCTGCGAAGAGGCCGATCGAATCCACTGGATCAACGGCAATGACAACGAGACCTTCGTCGAGTTTCACGACGATAAATTGCTGCCGAAGGCGGAGGCCACGTCGGCGGTGAAACTGTTCCGCTGGTTTGCGGAGTTCCCGCTGGTGGAGAAACTGGAGGAGCATGGTCACACGGTGCTGCGGTACCGCGATCTCCGGTTCCGGACGCCGATGCCGTGGGGCCGAGTCAGCGAAGGGATGTTTGTGGTGGCCGAAGTGATTTTCGACGACCGCGGCCATCTCCTCGCCGCCCGCCTTGCCAGCAACGAGCGCTGAAACGCAAGCCGCATGCTGTTCTTCCGTACGAACGACGCATTCCGTTTGGCAAGCTGGGGGAAAGGTCCAGGAAAACTGGGGCGGCTGCCGTCCCTGTCTTCCTGTGGGGGGATCAGCTACCTTTCTTGCTACATCATACTTGAGCCTGTTGTTTACAACTGACTCTACCTAAAACGCTACATGTGAGGGGAATGTTTTCCTATCGCCAAAACCCGCGACGACGAGGCCTGACGCACTGACAAGAAAAATGTCTTTGCAGGCAACCCACCCCTACACCCCTCCCAAGAGGGGATTGACCAACGGCGCCGGATTCGAAGATTCTCTGCGGCTGAAAAAACGTTCGTCCCGATGTGGTGGTTGGCTGCCTCGCTAGGACTCGAACCTAGACAAACTGATCCAGAGTCAGTTGTGCTACCATTACACCACGAGGCATGCGGGAAATCGCGCGCGTTCAGGGTAAAAGCACCGCCCCTTGGTGTCAAGCGCTGCTCGGTGCTCCGCCGCCAATGTCGGGCCGAAGTTTGCGTATCGCTCTTTGGTAGCGCTGCAGGATCGCCTAGCGCTTTGGCTCAGTGATGCGCCGCGACGACGGGTGGCCACGCAACCGATGGGCCAACCCCACGTCCCCTTCCTCGCGACAGCGTTTCCACAAGCGCTTGGCCTGGCGATAGGACGCCCCCAGCAACTCTGCCGCCTTGGCGAGCGTCAACTCCTTGTCCCGCACGCGGGCCAACAATTCCAATTGTCGTCGTTCCCTGGCACTCATCCGAATGTCTCCCATACACCCTCCTTGCGGAGGCCCCAAAGGGGACATTTCTAAAGAGTTTGCAGGGAGACATTCTCACGGAGTTACGACAGCCTGAGCTAGCTCAGGCGCATTGGCATGAGCACGTAGAGGAAGGGGGCGTTGATCTTGATCACGCCAGGGCTGAGTTCATCGGTCAGTTCCATGAACACTTCGTCGGCATCCAGGTTTCGCAGCGGGTCCATCAAGTACTGCGGATTGAAGGCGATCGTCAGCTCCTTCCCTTTGTAATTGATCGAAAGTGTCTCCTTCGCCTCTCCGACCTCCGGCGTCGTGGCCGTGATGGTCAGCGTGTTCTTCGTATAGCTCAGTTTTACGGACTGGGATTTTTCACTGGCGAGAATGGAGGCTCGATGCAGCGCGGCGAGCAATGTTTCTCTCTCCAACTGAACCCGCTCTTTCGCCTCGGTTGGAATCACCTGTCGAAAGTTTGGATACGTTCCTTCGATCAGCTTAGAGACCAACGTTGTGGCCCCTAGATTGCAAATGATCTGATTCTCTCCTACTGCGATGTTGACCTCATCCTTATCTCCCAGCAACCGTTGGAGTTCCGCGACCGCTTTCGTTGGTAAAATGAGATCGGCCTCGGCTCCCTTGGGCACTTCGATCTCGCGCTCTACAAGAGCGAGCCGTCGCCCATCCGTTGCGACCACCGTCAACTTGTCTCCCTTGAAGCTCATGTACACGCCGTTCAGCACGTACCTCGTTTCGTCGGTCGAAGCCGCATACGCCGTCTTCCTCAACATGTCGCGGAGCACTGCCTGCTCGATTTTCAGCGTTTTCGCCCCGTCTGGCCGGGGAAAACGCGGAAATTCTTCTTCCGCGAGTCCCATGATCTTATAGAACGAAGACCCACAGCGGATGGAAGCGGCATGTTTATCATCTACTTCAACCTCAATCTCAGCCGCCGCAACTTCCTTGAGAATTGAGAAGAGCTTGCGCGCAGGCAATGTCGTCGCCCCCGGCTTGGAAACTTCAGCCTCAACCGTGCACCTCACACCGACATCCAAGTCGGTTGTGGTCAAACAAAGCCCATCTTTACCCGCTTGCAAGAGCACGTTCGAGAGAATAGGCAAGGTGGTGCGCGTGCTGACGATATTCTGCACGCGTTGCAGCCCGTCGAGAATCTTCTCTTTCGTTACCTGAAACTTGGTTGTCATGTACTTGTTAAGAAGTTAAGTATCTATTAAAAGATAGTCGTATCCGTTCCTGCTGTGAATATCTGAAAGGAGGATTCTTGTCAAGGCTGCTGCAAGAACTTAGGGAACTAAAAAGGTAGAGAGGAAAAGCCAAGAACGAGGCCAAAAAGAGAGGGGAAGCAAAACCGAGCCAAAACCACACACGCAATTGGTTGGTTATACGCAACTGGAAAGAGGGGTTGTTAACGTTGTAGAGACTGCTGCAGGTAAGTGATAGTCAGTCGCAGGCGCTGATCTTTCGTAATGCGCCCCTTAATCAGCTTGCAAGCGTGCATCACAGTGCCGTGATCGCGCCCTCCAAAAGCTTCGCCAATGTCCACCAGCGATCGGTCGGTCAGAGTACGGCTGAGATACATGGCGACTTGGCGCGGAAAGGCAACATTCTGAGGCCTTCGACGGCTGGTCATATCGGCAAGGCGGATATCAAAGTGCTCGGCCACCTTCTTTTGGATCGAGATGATTGAAAGTGTCTGCTTTCCTTCCTCATGCAGTGAGTCGCGCAACAAGGTTTCCAACGTGTCCGTGGTGATCTCCCTCCCGGTGAGGGAAGCGTACGACGCGACGCGCACCAAGGCGCCTTCCAAACGGCGGATGTTGGTGCGAATCTTCTGTCCCAGAAACTCAATGACTTGGTCGGACAACTTCACATCCAAAACTGCCGCTTTTTTCCTGAGAATTGCGATGCGGGTTTCCAGTGCGGGCGGCTGCAGTTCCGTGACGAGCCCCCACTCAAAACGCGAGACCAACCTGTTTTCCAAGTTCGCAATCTCAGCGGCTGGCCGATCGCTGGTGAGAACGATTTGCTTGTGCGCGTCGAACAGCGTGTTGAACGTGTGAAAAAACTCCTCCTGCATCCGCTCTTTACCGCCGAGGAAGTGGATGTCGTCGATCAGCAGCACGTCGGCTTGGCGGTATTTCTTGCGGAACTTCGTCAGCGAGCTGTTCTGAATCGCCTGGATGAACTCGTTGGTGAACTGCTCGCAAGTGATGTAGCAAATCTTTCCAGCCTTGGCACTAGTGGAGACGCAATGGCCGATGGCCTGCATGAGATGCGTCTTCCCGAGGCCAACCCCGCCGTACAAGAAGAGCGGGTTGTAGGCTTTTGCTGGCGCTTGCGCCACGGCGAGTGCCGCCGCGTGAGCGAAATTATTGTTCGGGCCCACCACAAACGAATCGAAGGAGTAACGTGGGTTGAGCTTGATATCGAGCGCCGGTCTTGGAGAGGAATGCTTCTCCGCCTGAGCGGGGGGAGCCGAGCGACCCGCTTCCTTGAGTTCCTGCGCGACGACAAACCTCACTTGGAGAGGTTGTTTTGACGACTGATTGACTGCCTCCCGCACCAACGAAAGGAAATTGTCCTGCAACCAGATCTGATAAAATTCATTGGCAACCCCGAGCACCAGAGCGCCGTTGTTGATCTCGATCGGCTTGATCGGCGCGAACCAGCGGGTGAATAAATCGGGGTTCAGCATTCCCCGCAGAACTTTGCTCGCGTCTTTCCATAGTTGTTCGTGACACGAAGTCATTTTGCCTCCTCAGCCGCAACACCTAGGTTATTCACACGGTGTTAACAGTCTCCAAGGGTTCCAATGAACCCCTTCCACATGCCAATGGAGAGGGCTTGGGAGGCTCTCGGAAGCGGATGCGACGTTGGACTTTGCACCGTTAAAATGCCCCGTCACACACTAAAAACAGACAATCGCCAGCAAATTCCCTCTTGAAACCGGCTTCTATACCGGCCTGCGACTGCCAAGCGTCCAAATCACGTCCATATCGAGCAGCAGAGAGGCGTGAAATCAGTGAAATCCGCTTCTTGGGACATCCTACCAAATTACCGGTTCTATCCGATGGAGAACCCAAGCTATTAACAAGTTATTCACAGCCTCCTATTTCCCTCGCCTTCGCCTTAGGCGGGGCGCAGCATAGCGAGCGGTTTTTTCCAGTTCAAGAAAAAAAACACGAAACCAGAAGATTTTTTTCTCACACACGGCGACGCAGAAAAAAATTGAGCCCGGAGTTCGTTCAAACTCCGGGCCCAACGAGTTTTCTTCGGTCGATCGCGACTTAGCCTGACCCATTCATGAACCACCTGAAACGTCCGGCAACCCCTCATCCTTCGGCAGACTCAGGACAGGCTCTTAATCCTCTCCCCGTCAACCCCGAAAGCTTTCGGGGCAAGGCGGGGCGAGGAGATCTCCCCTCTCCCTTTCCAAGGGAGAGGGCCTGCCCGCCGAAGCCTAGGCGCAGGCGGGTCAGGGTGAGGGTTCGAGCAGTGACACAGTCTGTGGGTTGTTTAAGCGCATTGTGAATAATCCGGGTTAGCAGTCGCAATACATGTGGAATTCCCACGGATGCGGACGCAGCCGAATCTGGTCCTGCTCTTTGCGTTTCATCTCCAGCCAGGTGTTGATGACGTCCTCCGTGAACACGTCGCCTTTGAGCAGGAACTCGTGGTCGCGCTCCAGGTGATTGCACGCCTCCGCCAAGCTGGCCGGGACCTGCGGCACTTTCTTGATCTCGGCGGGCGAGAGTTCGTAGAGGTTTTTGTCCATCGGCTCGCCGGGGTCGATGCGATTCTGGATGCCGTCCAGTCCGGCCATCAACATGGCCGAGAACGTCAGGTACATGTTGCACGACGGGTCCGGCGGGCGGTACTCGATGCGTTTGGCCTTGGGGCTCGGCGAATAGGTCGGGATCCGAATGGCCGCCGAACGGTTGCGGCTGGAGTAGGCGAGGTTGACAGGCGCCTCGAATCCCGGCGTGAGCCGTTTGTAACTGTTGACCGTAGGGCTGGCGAACGCGCAAAGCGCGTTGGCATGTTTGAGCAACCCGCCGATGTAGTGTAACGCCAGATCGCTGAGACCCGCATACTTATTGCCGGCAAACAGCGGTTTGCCCTTCTTCCACAGGCTTTGGTGTGTGTGCATGCCGGAGCCGTTGTCACCGAACAAAGGTTTGGGCATGAACGTGACCACTTTGTTATGGCGCTTGGCGACGTTCTTGGTGATGTACTTGTGCAGCATCATGTTGTCCGCCATCGCCACGAGTTCGTCGAAGCGCAGGTCAATTTCTGCTTGGCCGGCGGTGCCGACTTCGTGGTGTTCTTTTTCCACCTTCAAGCCGCAGTCTTTCATCACCATGATGATTTCGTTGCGGACGTCCACCAGCGTGTCATTGGGTGGAACGGGGAAGTAGCCTTCCTTGTGACGGATCTTGTTGCCGAGGTTGGGGAACTCCTCACGGCCGGTGTTCCAGATGCCTTCGATGGAGTCGATGTAGTAGTAGCCGCTGTGGGAGTTCTGGTCATAGCGGACGTCGTCGAAGATGAAGAACTCCGGTTCAGGTCCAAGGTAGGCCGTGTCCGCGATGCTCGTCTGCTTCAAATAGGCCGCCGCCTTGCGGGCGATGTTGCGCGGGTCGCGCGAGTACGGTTCGCGGGTGATCGTGTCGATGGCGTCGGCGATGATGCTCAGGGTCGTGACTTGTGGAAAAGGATCAATGATCGCCGTCTTCGGGTCGAGGATCAACAGCATGTCGCTGGCTTCGATTGATTTCCAGCCGCGGATGGACGAGCCGTCGAAGCCTACGCCCGCCTCAAAAGTTTCCTCCTCCAGTTCCGCGACGGGCATGCAGAAATGCTGCCATATCCCGAGAAAATCGCAGAACTTGACGTCCACGAGCTGCACGTTTTTGCTTTTGCAGAGCGCCAAGACTTCTTTTGGTGTCATGTTCCTCTCCTCGCCGCGCGGCAGCTTCAAGCGCCGCGCCTCCTTAATCTGGGTTTGGTTTGTCCTGCGGCCGCTACACGGCTTGCTCGCCGCGCTCTTCCGTTCGGATGCGGACCGCCTCTTCGATCGGCAACACGAAGATTTTTCCGTCGCCGATCTTTCCTGTTTTCGCTGTCTTCAGAATCGCATTGACCGCCGCCTCCACGGCGCCGTCGGCCAGCACGATCTCCAGCTTGAGCTTGGGCAAAAAATCAACCGTGTACTCGCTGCCGCGGTAGATTTCGGTGTGACCTTTTTGGCGTCCAAATCCCTTGACTTCACTGACCGTCATGCCTCCAACACCAACGCCTGACAGCGCTTCCTTCACGTCCTCGAGCTTGAACGGTTTGATAATCGCCTCGATTTTCTTCATGAGTTGTCTCCTCGGTGCGGCGGCAAATAGTAGAGAACCGCCTACGGCCTGTAAACAGAAAAAACAGCCGCGTGCACGCTTCCCGTCACCACACCAAAGAAACGTCGCATCAATCCGTTCCGCCAGTTAGCAGAAGGAGTGCCAGAGCCGAATCGAGAAAACCCGGTGACGCCGCTAACGGACTCCGGTTCAAACGATTGTGTCGGACTGCCGAATAATCAGACCCGTAGTCGCAAAGGAAAGCGGCCGCATCGTTTTGCTCACGCTGGGCAAAATCAAGCGCGCCCGGTTTGGAGGGACAGGTCGATCTTGCTTTCGGAAAGACTTCGGACTGACTTTAGGGAAGCGCTGGGGTGGTAGTGATGACGATTTGATTGCGGACCTGCTTCACGCCTTTCACGGCATGTGCAGTCGCCTCGGCCCGCCAGGCTGCTGCCTGCGTCGGCGCGACCCCGCGGAGGGTCACAATCCCGTCGCTCACCTCAATAATGATCCCCGCCGACGCGCCCGGATTCTCCGTAGCAAGGCGTCGGCGGATTGCGAAACCGGTGGCTTCGTCGGTGTGTGCCTCCTCGACCGTGACGCTCTGGCCCATGGCGCGAAACGCAGGAGTTGCGGAGACAGACTCTTGGGGTGGCGTTTGTCGCGCGCATCCTGCCGAGAGAAGCAGAAGAATCATACACAGCTCACGATTCATGAATCCTCCGTGGAGATTCTACCCTATTGGTGCTCCTGACTGCACGACACTTTTTCATAGGACTGCGCCATGCGAATTGACTCAAAAAGAATGTTACCGAGGCGGAGGGGGTGATCAGCAGGGAGTTGATTCGTTGCCTCAAAAGTGGTGTTACCCAGAAATGGACACCACTATGAGTGCACAAGCCAAGCGGGAAGTGCTGGCCAAGTTGCGCGATCGCTATGCGCGGGCCGGTAAAGAACACAAAACCAGTATCCTCAATCAACTCGTCGAGTTGTTCGACCTGCATCGCAAGGCGGCGATCCGTGCGTTGCGTCGGTCGCCACCACCATCCACGCCCGCGATCTTGGGGCGTCCGC
The DNA here is from genome assembly GCA_050013395.1 of Verrucomicrobiia bacterium. GTDB lineage: Bacteria > Verrucomicrobiota > Verrucomicrobiia > Palsa-1439 > Palsa-1439 > JBEKZD01. Next base: position 11,265 of record JBEKFI010000030.1, read on the forward strand.
GTGAGTATGAACCAATGCGTTTGCTGCCGGTACTCAAATCGATCTGGCTGGGTTGCCAGCAACCCTGCGGTAAACGGTTGGCGGCGGCGCTGCCGGATTGGTTGCCCGCTTATGAACAGGATCAGGGCCGTGTGTCCAGCGCAGTGCGCGAGCAGTTGTTAGCCGCCAGCCCCGCCACGCTGGACCGCTTGCTGGCCCCGTTGCGGATGCGTTACCGCCGCGCGCGCACGGGCACGCGGCCCGGCACGTTGTTGCGCAAGCAGATTCCCATCGCCACCACGCCTTGGGACGTGGACCGACCGGGGTTTCTGGAACTGGACACCGTCGCCCTGTGCGGCGGCAGCTTGGACGGCGACTTCGTGTGGATGCTGGACGGCACCGACTTCTGCACGCAGTGGACCGAGGCGCGGGCGGTGTGGAATCGCGGTTGATACAACACCTTGGAGCAGTTGAAGGACTTGGAGGGCCGCCTGCCGTTCCCCTTGCTGGGCGTGGACAGCGACAACGGCGGCGAGTTGCTCAACTGGCATGTGCTGCGCTGGTGTCAGCAGCGCCGCCAGCCGGTGGGGATGAGCCGCAGCCGCCCCTATCACAAGGATGACAACGCCCACATCGAGCAGAAAAACTGGACGCACATCCGTCAGTGGTTTGGCTACGAGCGCTACGACAACCCGGCGGTGGTGGAGTTGCTCAACCGGCTGACGACGGGGGCTTGGGGTCAACTGCTCAACCACTTCTGTCCCGTGATGAAGTTGGTGCGCAAAGAGCGCGAAGGCGGGCGCGTACGCCGCGTCTACGATGAGCCGTCCACACCCTACGCGCGGGTGTTGAGCAGCCCGCACGTGGCGGAACCAAAGAAAGCCGCGTTGCGGCGAGAACGTGCGCGGCTCAATCCGTTTGTGCTGAATCGCCAGATCGAGAAAGAACTCAAAGCGATCTACGCCGCGGCGCGATTGACCTGAGTCGTGATCGCCGCCCGCACGCCCGCCGCCCTCTCCCCCCAGGGTGGCGGGCGGGCGGGCGGAACGACAACAGCCTTGACGGATCGAGAACGTGAGGGCAAAACAACCTCACTGTGGGTAACACCCAGCGCGAGGGAACCCGGAGTTCCGGCCCCGGCTTCGGTAACACCTACTTTTGAGTCGGCACGCCATGAGGAATAAATCCCAATTCAAGGTACGCCGACCGGTGCCACTTTGTCCAGCCGCAGCGTTGGGTAGTGTCCTAATTTGGGGGATTATATACTTGACTAACCATCGCTCAATAGACATATTCTGTCCCCATAGGTTAATAGGACTGTGGGATATGATTCGATTTGACGCCGGAAACACATGCGAAGGATTGAAGGTTTTGATGGACTTTCGGCGTTCTCTCTGCTCGCCACTGGTTGAGTTTAGACGTGCTTAGCTGTATCCACTCAGACACGATTACAGACCTTCCAAAAGCTTCCCAAGATAGAACGCAAGTTGCGTTGATAACATCTCCATCCTTTTCCTGCTCAGGTGTTCCATGCGGCTATCAACTACAACAACGCCCCAAGGATTACCTGCGACTTCAATCCTCATCCCGCAATATGACTGAGCAAGGGGTGGTTTCTCATCAATACGGCTTCGTATCCATTCCTCCGGCATAAATGCCCTCGCAGCATAATCGCTCACGGCTTGGATCTCAATTCACCGCGCCAGTGTCACGGCCATCAGACCGATGACCACGTCGTTGGCCAGGGTTCGCAACCTAACCGATTTCAATTCTTTCTCAGGGTTCAAGGGCAGGTCAAGCACAGTCGCCGCGCCGCCGTGAATCTTGCCGCCCTTGCCTTTGAAGGTCGCCACGTCGAGCGCGCGAACAGTGCCGGTCTTCAAGTCCACGCGCGGTGGAATCGGCTCCGGCCGGCGGAACGCGAAGTCGTCGATGAAGTAATCCTGGTCGATCGGCCACCAGGTCGTCGGGTTGTGCAGCGCCAGCCGTTCGGCCGAACCGTCGGCGTAGGTCACGATCACTTCGCCATTGTCGAACCGGCTCTGCATCGGGTTCGATGAGCCGGCCATCAGCAGGTAAACGTGCGACGCCTTGCCGCCCAACGGTACCACAGCATCGCGCGGGTAGTTGTCCCATTGCGACGTGAACACGATGTTCTTCGCGTCGCTGGCGACAGGAATCTGGAACGGGACGCCCTGCGGCAGGATGAACCGGCCACCGTTCTTCTCCGCCACGGCACGCACCCCGGTGTCGTCCACCTCGAATTGAGTCTGGTAGTTGCACCAACTGCCGATGCCCTGCTTCGGGATCGCCAGCGAGCAATATGGCGAACGTGGCGAAAGATATTCGTTCTGGAAAATGTGTGTGACCTTGTCGTTGAAAAACCGGCTCAAGTCCACCGTCTCCCAGTCGGCCGACGCCTTGATCATCCAGTTCTCGACGATGCCCTCAGCCACCACGCCAGCTCGGGGCTCAACATGGACGCGATTGCGTCCCGGCAGCAACCCGGGTAGCACAAAAGTCCACGTCTCGCCCGGTGCCATGTTGTTGCGGAGGCGAAACCGGAGGTGCTCCGCAGACTGAGCCGCTGGCTCGATTTCATAAGCAAGACGGATTTCAAACTCGACGGGCGACCACCACGTCAGCTCGCCTTGCCGGACCTTCGCAAATGCGGTGCGATGACCGAGCGTGCCCGTGGCGGCGGCCCGGAAAGAATTCTCGCTCTTGCTGAGCCTGCTCAACGCGCCTTGCGGGTCGGCCACTTCGAGCAAACGGGCTGCGCCGAACTGCGCGCGGACTTCACCGCCATGCGCTACCACCATCGGCGCGCTCCGCGTGGCCGGCGGTGCCCCCTGCCAGGTGATGACAACGTCGTATCGCGGCTCGGCGGCACTCGTGATTTCGATGCGCGGGGTTTCGACGGCATCCTCGACCAGACGCCACGAAGCGGGCTTGCCGTTCACCGTCACGCTCGCGATGCCATCGCGCAGCGCGGCCACCAGCAGCCGTAGCGCCATCGGTTTGGAGAACTTCGGTTCGATGGAGAAAGTCTCCTTCAGCCCCTCGCGCCGGAAGGCAAAAGTGAAATCCGGATGCCGCAGGCTGGCGTGCTCCCATTCAAACGGGAAGCCCGGTCTCACGCGCAGTTCGCCCGCGAGCGCATCGGCCGTGACACCAAACAAACCTTCGACGAGCGCGCGCGAGCAGACGCCGACTGCGTCGGCGAAATCACGTTGCGTCTCGCCGCGCCCCATGTCGAACGCGGTGCACATGCCCGCGTTGCCGGGGCAGAGGCCGAGATACATGCTGTCGAGGATGCTGCCCTTGAACATGCGAAACGCCTCCGCGCCGCGCCCGGCCTGCCAGTACGCCAGCGCCGTATGCTGCACCTCGGCCATCACGACGTTGTTGAGCGACCACGCATAAGGCATCCAGCTCGAGGTCGGCAGCGTGTGGTAGCCGCCCTCCGGTACGCCCGGGCCGCGGATGGGAATGTGCGCGATCTGCGTGTCGACAAAGCGAGTCATCTGCCACGCCTCCATCGGCGTAGCCGCCTCGGAGTCCACGGTGTGGTAGAACGTCCAGAGTGCGGCGTTCGGATGCACGAGCTGAAGGCCGAGCAGATCCTTCCATTCGCCATACCAGCCGCGGTCGGGCAGCCAAAGCTCGCGGCGCATCGCGCGCTGGATGAGTTCCGCCTCGCGCTCGTAGGGTGTCGGGTCGGCTCCGAGCAGTTTCGCGAGACGCGCGGCCATTTTGTTGTGATAATAATTGTACGCCGTCGAGTGCGCGGCGCCGCCGCCCTCGTATTCCAAATCGTCGCTCGCCCAGATGCTGCAATAAGCCTCGTAAAGCGGCAGTCCGCCCGGGCCAAACGGGCGACGGAAGAGGCGGCGCTCCCACGCGAGATGCCGCTCGATCACCGGCCACACGCGCCGCGCGAAATCGAGGTCACCAGTCCAGAGGATGTGGCGGAACAGCGCGTCGATATAAACGAGGTTCATGTCGTAGTGGGAGTTGGACAGGTCGCCGTTGCTGTGCAGCGAAGGCTCGTTGCATGAGAGGTTCACCGTCGGGTCAGCGGGCAGGATCGCAGCGGGGACAGGATTTGTGTTTTGTCTCGTGGACCAGTAGGCGAAATGCCGGCGTGCCCGGTCGTGCCAGCCGAGCGCGTCGTTCGCGTAAGGCCCGCGCCAGCCCAGGAGTTTGGCGCGCCAGGCGACCGCGCCGTGCATAACCGTGCCGCCAGGCTCGTCCCATACCCCGTCGGCGGCGATGCAGAGTGCCGCCACGGCGGCATTGATGAACGGGTCGGGTGTGTCGGGGACGACTTTTTCGGCCAACGCGCGGCGATGACGCTCGGCGGAGTCAAAAATCCGTGGGAGGTTTTCGACCTTGTATGTCGGCGACTGATCGACAGCGGCGGCGCCACGCGCCTGACCCGGACGCTCGCCTCGCACCTCCAAATACGTGGAGAGTTCTTCGCGGTCGTCGGTTTGCCGCGCGACCCGCTGCAAGGCGAGGTAGATGGGCCTGTCCGTCGGGAGTGCGGCTTGTCCGACCACCACCGGCAAATCCGCCGGTTTTCCTGCGGAGGCGAGAAGGTCTTGAACAGATGTCCAACGATTGGCGTCGGCCACCGCAAGTTGCGCGCCCTGCGGGGCGAGACCGACGATGGTGGCCGGCTTGCTGCGCAACGTGAAGGTGCTCTCCGCGATGGTGAACGTGCTGGCTCGACAATACTCGGGTTTGAGTTGGAAAAAGCTGCTGACCGATTCGCTCTCGGTGCCGATATCGCCGTCGCGCCGTCCCCGCTGGCCGTTGACGCCTCCGTACGCCCACACCAACTCCACCGGCGCGCTTGCGCCACGAAGTTCGACACGTAGCACAAGTCCCTCGGCGTCGGACAACGCCAGTACGGCGAGGTTCAGCGTGCCCTTGCCGAACAGCGGATCGCTGATTTCGTAGAGCACGGAGCCGGGGCGGTAACGGGTGACGACGCGCGTTGCGTCGATCAGCCATTTCGCGCCCGTGCTCGCCTGAACACCCAGCCGCAAGTTGCCGCCACGGCCGGGCAAATAAAGCGAAAACTCCGGTTTGTCGCCCGCGTCCACGCGGAACGCCGTGTTGTTGCCGTAGAGCGGGCGGTTGAAAAACTCGGTGCCGTTCTCGATGACAAAGTCGGTGCCCTCTGGCCGGTAGCGCAGCGGACGCTCGATGCGGTCGGGGAGATTGGGCGCGGAGTCAGCGGTCGCGAGCACTGCCAGAGTTGCAAGATATGCCGTGAGACTGCGAATCATCGGAAAGAGTTTATTCCCAGTTTTTCGGGCAACGAGTTTCACCAACCTCCCGTTCATCAATCGGAGGCACGTACATTGGTGGCCTTTAGTGGCAACACGGACAGCAAGGCAACCATCGGAGCGAGGACGACCGCTATCAAAGCACTCCGCAAAATGATGGTCTTCACTCGTCGCCTGACGATCAAGCTCAGCCACCGCGAACCGCGCAGCGGGTCGCGGCCGGCTGAAGCGTATGGTTAGACGGCATCAGCGTGCTCCACGCATTCCAGAACGAATAGCATCGGCTATTTCGTTGGCTTCCTTCATTGTGAATTGGCCCTGAATCCACATTCGTCGCCCGTCTATTGGCATTGCAATGACAAGAGCTGTGATAACTCTTCCATTAACCACAACAGCCAAACGACGTTGCAGATTCTTCGCTGTAACACGACGAAGGACTTCCCCTGTATTTTCCGTAAAACCGAGAACGATCCCATACGACTCGGAGTGGGCTTTCAGAAAGTCGGCCTCCGATTCTGCAGCGAGAGGGTAATGCTTCCTGTAATCTTCATAAGCATCGCGTGTCAAAGCCGGAATGCGTTGAAGACGGACTTCGAGCAGTGCTTCGCCTCCCAATTGCACCTCTTTTTCCACCCACAGTACCTGGCTTCTCCCGTGTGATTGTACCGACATCAACTCGAACCGGTTCGTCTCAGCAGGTGATATGTTAGCGTCGGTAGCAAACCGCATCGCAAAACTTCCAACGGATTTCGAGGTCTGCCTCTCACAACCTAGTGCCAGCATTACAACAACAAGAAAGCCAATCCAGTTTACGCACTTGGTGCGTGCATGTTTCATGTCGTCTAACAGAGGCAATAGAACAAACCTGCGCTCAAAAGGGCAAAGTATGTTCATTCGCTTCATCTCAAAGAAGGCTAGATTGACCCTTTGGCTGGGTCAATCGCAATCGCTGGCACCGCAGTCGGTACAGTCGTAGTCCACGGACGCACGCAGACATTGTTGATGAGCGTCGCCATTGCGAACAAATCAACAGAGCATTAGGCGCTCTGAATTGGTGCTCGGGGGGGGATTTGAACCCCCACGCCTTTCGGCATACGCCCCTCAAACGTACGTGTCTGCCAGTTCCACCACCCGAGCAACGCGGTCGGTTGAACGCGCATAAATTAGTTGGAAATGACTGCTCCAGCAAGCTAAAATGACTTCGCTATGTCCGGTCATTCCAAATGGGCGAAGATTAAGCGCTACAAGGCTGTCACCGACGCGAAGAAGGGCAAGGTGTTCTCCAAGCTGGCGAAGGAGATCAGCGTTGCCTGCAAACACGGCGGCGGCGACCCCGGTTTCAACCCGCGGCTGCGCACGATCTTGATGAAGGCGCGCGCGGTCAATATGCCCGCCGACAACATCGACCGCGCCATCAAAAAAGGCACGGGCGAACTGCCCGGTGTCGTGTACGAGGAGGTCACCTACGAAGGCTACGCCCCCGGCGGCGTCGCGTTAGTGGTCGATGTGCTGACCGATAACAAGAACCGCACCGCCGGCGAAATCCGCATGATTCTCACGAAGAGCGGCGGTCATCTGGCCAGCGCCAAACACCTGTTCCACCGCAAAGGTCAGATCATCATCCCGAAGGAACAGATCGGAGAGGACGATTTGATGTCGCTGGTGCTGGACGCGGGGGCGGAGGACATGACCTCCGACGAGACCAGTTACACGATCACCACCGACTCACACACGTTCGAGGCCGTGCATAAGGCAATTGAGACGAAGGGGCTTAAGCCGACCACGGCGGAAGTCGCCTACCTGCCGATCACGCCCGTGCCCGTCAACGACGAGAAGACGGCCAAGTCGGTGCTGGCGCTCATTGAGGCGCTCGAAGAACACGATGACGTTCAGAACGTGCACGCCAGCCTCGACATCTCCGACGAGCTTGTCGAGAAAATCTCCGCGGCGACGTGATGAGCGAAGGAGATCGTCGGGCAAGCGGGGCGGTTGGCCGACAACTGGTCAAATGAAAATCCTCGGTGTTGACCCAAGCCTGCGGTCAACGGGCTACGGCCTGATCGAAACCCGTGGCCCGGAAATGGCGCTGATCTGCCACGGCAATATCAGGAACGCGCCGGGCCTCCTGCCGTCGCGCTGTCTCGTCCGCATCCGCGACACGCTCACCGACCTCATCCAGCAACACCAACCCGACGTCATGGCCGTCGAAGGCCTCGTGTACGTCCAGAACACCCGCATCGCCCTCACGCTCGGCCAGGTCCGCGGTGTCGCCATTGCCGCCGGCGCCGCGCACGGACTGGGAATCTACGAATACGCGCCCCGCAAGGTCAAACAAGCCGTCACCGGCCTTGGCGGCGCAGGCAAAGGACATGTCGGTCGCATGGTCAAGGCGTTGCTCGGCCTGAAAGAAGTGCCCCAAGCCGACGCCGCCGATGCGCTCGCCCTCGCCATCTGCCACGCCTCCTGCTGCCGCGGCATCCAGATCAATCCGCCGAAACAGATTTAGGTCACAGAGAGACGCAGGCGATCGAGGATTTCTCCGTGCGTATCCGTGTCCATCCGTGTTAATCTGTGGCTCGTGATTAGCTTTCTCCACGGCAGACTGGCGGAGGCGGGGCCGACGCATGTTGTGGTGGATTGCGGCGGCGTCGGCTACTCGGTGTTCATCCCGCTGTCGAGCTACGACAAGCTCCCGCCCAAAAGTGGGGACGTAAAGTTGCTCACGTATCATCACGTGGTTGCTCATGAGGGCACGCAGCAACTCTTCGGCTTTGTCACGCCCGAGGAACGCGAGATGTTTCTACTGCTCATCAGCATCAGCGGCATCGGCCCGAAGCTGGCGCTCAACATCCTGAGCAGCACCTCGATTTCCGCGCTGCGCAGCGCCATCGCCGCAGGCGACACGAAGACACTGTCCGCATTGCGCGGGATCGGCAAGAAGACAGCCGAACGCCTTGTCGTCGAGTTAAAAGACAAGGTTGGCGCTGCGACAGCCTTCGAGACGAAAGGCCGCGCCGCAACTGCCGAGGAACAACGAATCACCGACGCTGTTGATTGGCTTGTCTCTCTCGGCTACAAACAAGTCGATGCCCACAAAGCTGTGCTCGTCGCCGCTGAGAAGGGCGGGCCCAAAGCGAGCGTCGAGGAACTCGTGCGCGCCGCGTTGAGGAGCGCGTGATGAGCCGCCGTGGGCCTACACCACATTCGAGATTTCTTGTCTCGTTTGTCACCCTGAGCGAAGCGAAGGGTCTCTGAATGACCTCTCACGCGTGAGTTGACGGAGCAGAAGTTCTTCGCTTCGCTCAGAATGACATATGGGAGCAGGTTCAGATCTCAATCCCGAACTGCGTCAGGACAAACGTATAGTCGAGGACGGAGTCATGAGGGGCATCTTGGCGGCGCTGGCCAATCCTTTAGCCTGACTTATTCATGAACTTTTGCGCAACGAACTGCCCCTCACCTTGATCCTCTCCCCGCACGCGGGGCGAGGAGATTTCCCCTCTCCCTTTCCAAGGGAGAGGGTCAGGGTGAGGGTTCGCGCGGGGTTCGCGCGGTTACGCACTGTTACGGATTTGAGCGTCTCGTGAATAATCCGGGTTAGAAGGTGTTGTAGGTGTTGAAGTACGCGGTGGCCACGCTGAGGATTTGCCAAGCCATGTAGACCACGACCAGCCCGTACGCAATGCGCGGCAGCCAGATCACCGTCTGATCGAGGCTGTGACGCCATCGTTCCTCGTAGAATTTTGCCAGGCGATCGAGCATCTCGTCCAAACGGCCACTCTTTTCTCCTGTTGCCCAGAACTGGATGACGTGATCCGGAAACACGCCCGTCGAAGCGAGCGCCTCGCTAACTTCCAGTTGGCCGCCGGTCTGCGGCGCGGCTCGCTTGTACGCGGCGGCGATCAGCGGACTATGCACCGTGTTGCTGGCGGATTTGAGCGCGTCCACAATGCCGATGCCGGCCGCCAACATCAGGCGAATCGACGACACCCATTGGCTCAGCGCGTAATTAAATCGCAGCCGCCCAAACACAGGCACGGCGAGTAGCAGACGGTCGATCGTGACGTTCAACCCCGGTACGGTCAACGACCAGCGAAACAAAAGCATCGCGCCCCAGCCGATCAACGCCAGCCCGCCGAGCACGCCAACCGTGTCCCGCAGGTAATCGAGCACTGTGTACTGTTTCCCGCCGAGCGCGCCGAGAAACAGCGCCGGGAAATGAACGATGAACACCGCCGCCGTCAACAGCAACACCGGATACATCGCGCCAGTGATGAGTTTGCGGCGCGCGTCGGCCCGGCTCTCGTAATACTTGCTCAGCGACAACAACCCGACGTCGAGCGCGCCGCTGCGTTCGGTCATGTTGATGCTGTGCACATCGAGCGGCGCGAACCGTCTGCCGCACTGCTCCATCGCCTCGGAAAGTGGCGTGCCCTGGTTGACCGTGGCCGACAACTCAGCCACGGCGGATCGCATCGGACGTGGCGCGGTATTCCGCGTCGAGGCGAGCGCATTCTGGATCGGCAAGCCCGCCTGAACGAGCGTGCCCAACTGATAGTAAAACACCGCCAGGTTCTTCGAGGAAAACCGCATACCGCTGCTACCGTATCACGAGCGGTCACCCTGCTGCAACGAAACGTGATTTGTAGCCGCGAAGCTTCTTCGCGGCGGGAGCGCCCAACTCCGCGAAAGCGTTTCGCGGCTACAACGAGCTTTGCCCCGACGTTGTCACCCTGGCGAGCCGAAGCCCTGAGCGCTGCCGAACGGGTTGTCGAAGGGTCTCAGTCGTGCCCGAGATTGAGCAAACGACAGAGATTCTTCTCCCGCCAGGGCGGGATCAGAATGACAGCCTTTTGGAAACAGGCTTCCGCCTAAGCTCTCCAAATCAAATTGACTGGCCGGAACCGCAGGTCTAGTCTCAGCCTCAGTTTAGCGGAGTTCAGGCGGTTGTTTTTCGCCGCCGACTCTGTCCTATTAACGACGTTGACAGGATCAACGCGCACTCCGCGCAGCGCTCCGGCCTTTTCCTCTTGCCTCTTTCGATTGCCTTTCGCATCTTTGCCACATGGCCGAGCGGTTCGTTACTGAGGCAATCCACGACAAGACGCTGGACGTCTCGTTGCGGCCGGGCGCGTTCGCCGATTTCACCGGCCAGCACAAAGTTAAGGAGCGCCTCGAACTTGCTGTGGAAGCTGCGCGCCAGCGGAAGGAATCACTCGATCACATTCTATTGAGCGGCCCGCCCGGCCTCGGCAAAACCACGCTTGCCTACATTCTCGCGAAGGCGATGGGTGTTAACATTATCGTCACTAGCGGGCCCGCGATGGAAAAGGCAGCCAACTTGGTCGGCTTGCTTACGAACCTTGGGAAAGGAGACGTGTTTTTCATTGATGAAATCCATCGCCTGCAGAAAGTTGTTGAGGAGTCTCTTTACCCTGCGATGGAGGATTTTGCTATCGACCACGTTGCTGACCAAGGGCCTAATGCCCGAAGCTACCACTTGCGTCTGGATCGCTTTACGCTGATCGGCGCGACCACACGCAGCGGGCTGCTAACGGCGCCATTGCGGTCGAGGTTTGGATTAACCGAGCGGCTTGATTACTACAAAGTTGAAGATCTCGCCGCCATCATCAGGCGTTCCGCCCGCATTCTTGATGTGGGCATCGATGAGGATGGTGCTGCCGAAATCGCCCGGCGCGCGCGCGGCACACCGCGTATCGCCAACAATTTGCTGAAGCGCGTCCGCGACTTCGCGCAGGTGAAAGCGAAGTCCAAGCAGATCACGGCTGAAATCGCTGACAAAGCGCTGGCGATGTTGGAGATCGACGAGCACGGTCTCGACGAAATGGACAAGCGCATTCTGCATGCGTTAGTCCACAAGTTCGGCGGCAAACCGGTCGGCGTGAACTCGCTCGCCGTCGCCGTCGGCGAGGAACCGGACACAATCGAGGAAGTCTACGAGCCATTCCTGATCATGGAAGGCTACCTCAAGCGCACAACGCAGGGGCGCGTGCCGACCGACCAAGCCTTTAAGAAGTTGGGCGCTAGAGATGAATCGGAACTGGGAAAATTGCTCTAGCAAAAAAAGAAGGCCAGAACTCAAGCTACTGGACAGTGTTACTCTTGGAGCGATTGCATTTTTCACAGAGAAGTTCGATGTTTCTCGCCGTGTTGCTGCCTCCCTTTGAAACAGGGATGATGTGATCAAATTCCAAGCTCTCTCTGCTTCCACACCGCGCGCATTTTCCTCCATCTCTTCGCCAGACCTCAATCCTCACTTCGCGAGGGATGGGATCGCGTTCCAAGCCCGTTTCGCTATCTCCGGTCTCGAGATCCAAGATTTCAAACGCATTGCGAACTACGTCTACCGTGATCCTTTGAGATGGCTTCTTCACAAGTGCGAAGTCGCGAACGTGTCTCAGAAGGTCGCATGCCGCGCGAATCGTCCCGCCAGCATGGTGCGCGATTGCCTCGGTCGCAGCCACATCGACATCAATGCCTCGAAGATCAGCGGTGCGTCGCAGAATTGTCACAAGATCCTCTACCTTGTAATACTCAAGGCGCTCAACTATTGGGAAAGCTGGCAGCACTGATGCAGGTAACTGTTTGGTTACGGGTGCGGTGCCAACCACAGTGAAGTGAGGAAGTTGGAGCCGGACTGCGCGTGGGTTAGAGCCTTAGTCAATTACGATATCGAGCTGAAATGAAGTCATAGCGCTGACGAGATACTTCGCGATGGAAACACGCACTCGGTAGATTTCGTCGATGTACAAAATGTCGCCAACGTCAAGTTTCGTGAGGACGCCGGCTAAATCCCCTGCCCTAATGAGATCATTGCTGCCAGTGGTGATAATCTGCACACCTTGGGACTTGGCAATGATTGAAGCAAGGGTTGCCTTTCCCACACCAACAGGCCCGACGAGCAACACGTGCGGGAGTGATTCACCCCGCAGCTTCGCGGCTTGGATCGCTATCTCGAGTCGTTCCTTTGTTCTTCCCTGTCCTACGAAGTCTTGAAACGTGCTGGGACTCGGAGGGTCAATTGAACTGACGCGATCAATGCTGAGGTGGCGTTGATGTTGGGTAGCCTGAGCCGGGTCTGCCCGTAACGGCTGAATCTCGCGGTTGCCCGCAAGAAACTCGGCTGCCTCGCGGAGATTGCGCACGGGAATCACTTCGACGCCTTCCACGACGGCGGCTTCGGAAGCGTTGCCGGCAGGGACGATGAGACCGCGTTTGTTTTGCTGGCGTGCACACAGTGCGATGCGCTGGAGGCCGGTGACAGCGCGAACCTCGCCATTAAGGGTAAGCTCGCCGACGATGACAAAGTCGTCTAGCTTGGTGGCGATGATTTGTTCACTTACAGCTAGGATGCCGATGGCGATGGGCAGATCGAAGCGGGGAGCTTCCTTCGCCATGTCGACAGGAGCCAGATTTATCGTTGTGCGGCCCATGACGTACTTGAAGCCAGCGTTCTCGATAGCGGTTTTCACGCGGTTACAGGATGCCTTCGCAGCACCGCTGGTCAGGCCGGAGATGATAACCCCTGGGTACCCCCAGCCGGAGTTGACTTCGATCTCGACGGGGAACCCCTCAATGCCGATAGCAGCCGCTGAGTGGACTTTCGCTAACATGAATCTCCCAAGGCTCCGTGGTTTAGGACATACGATTTGTAGCCGCAGTTGAGTACGAATGCAATCCGCTTGGCGAAGAACCGGACACCATCGAGGAAGTTTACGAGCCATTCCTCATCCAGGAAGGTTACCTCAAGCGCACCCCGCAAGGCCGCGTCCCGACCGAGCTGACGTACAAGAAGCTCGGGGTGAAAGCTGGGACAAAGCAGAACGAACTTTTCTGATCCACCAATTACACGGATTACACCGCTGACCGGTCAAGTGAATGGTAGGGACGGACCGCCGGGCCGTCCGAACCCAATCATGAAGCGGCGCGCCCGGCGGTCGCGCCCTACCACACGGTGTTCAATTGCGGGATTTGGGATTGAACTATCTGAATGCCACCGGCATCAAGGTTGGCCTGCTCATAAACTTCGGCGGCAGGTCACTCGAGTGGAAACGAATGGTCTTCTAATCCGTGTAATCCATGGACAGTAGTCCGTTCCAGTTAAAGCGCAATCACTTGCACCGGGCAGTGAACTTTTCAGGCTCGCCACGCGACGTATGGAGTGATAGGAGATGTCAGGCGGCATGTTTGAAACAGCTCAGCCCGCGGACGACGTGGAACAACTTTACCGGGAAACCCGGGAGGCGTTGACCGCTTATTTCCTGCGTCGGCACCGTTCGACCCACGCTGCGGAAGACCTGCTGCACGAAACGTTTCTCCAGTTAATGCGACGGGTGGATTGCTGTCGCGCCGCGTCGTCGCCGCGAGGGTACCTGTTCGGCATCGCCCGTCACGTCAGTGCCGATGCCTGGCGCCGCGCGAAACCGCCGGGCGAAGACGATACGTCCCTCGCCTCCGTTGCGGCACCGCAGCCCGACCCGCGTCTGGCCGTTGCGCGCGAGACCATCGCCGGCCTGCCGCCGCTCCAGCGGGAGGTTCTGGATTTGCGTTTTCAGCACGACCTTTCGTACGCGGAAATTGCCGAAGCCCTCGGCATCCCCGTGGGCACGGTTCGCTCGCGGTTGCACAACGCCCTTGAGTTGCTGCGCGAGCGGTTGGAGCAGGAGTGAGTTCGAACAAAGGAGAAGTATCATTATGAGTCCCGAAACTTTGAGAGCGTTGCTGGTGGACCGCGAACTCGGAGAGCTTGCGCCGGATGTCGCGGAGCTGGTCGACGCCTACCTTGAGGCCGTCCCTGCGGCGCGAACCGAGGCGGACGCCATGGCGCGCACAGTCAGCGCCGCACGCGATACGGTCCGCCACTTTCCCGACTTGGCCCCGACCTCAGAGACGGAGGCGGAACCCCAGGTCATACCGATTTTTTATTGGCTTGCTCCGTGGCTGGCCCGTGCTGCCGCGCTGGTTGCAGTGGCGGCACTCGCAGGATGGTTGGGATACCGCACCGGACAGACCACCGGTCCTTCCGGGCCGATGCAAGCGGGCGGCGCGACTGCAACCCGTGTTGTCGACAGCCGGTTCAAAGGCCTGTGGACGCAATATCAAGTGGCGTACGATTCTCGCCGCGGGGCGTTCATCGTGGCCACACAACAATGAAGATGGAGGGCCGATTCATGCGCATTCGTACCATTTGGTTTTCGTTTGGGGTCGCGGCACTGCTGCTGGCGACCGGGTGCGACGAGGTTGAAGAACGGATGGAGTGGTCGCCGGATGGGACGCGTGCCGTCATGCGATTGGGCGACAAGCTCTGCTTGGTGGACGCCAACGGCAACATCTCGGCTCCGCTGGTGAGCAATGTCGAGTCGGCTGTCTGGCTGCCCGACAGCCAGGGGCTGGTCTTGCTGCGGGGACTCACCGTGACCACTTGGGAAGAGGCCACGCGTCTTCTGCCGGCTGAGGAAACCGCGGTTGTGGAATCACTCGCCAAGGGACTTCCCGATCTGCTCAAGGCCGCCTTGGCCGCGGCAGACGGCGATCCGGAAGCCATAGGGGAGAAGTTTTTCGAACCGTTGGAGATGACGAAAAATCCAGCGCTGCTCTCACCCACGACTCTTTACCTGCTCGACACGCAGCCGGCCGCGTTGCGGCAAGCGTTCCAGGGATGCAAGAACCCCGCGAAGTTGGAAGCGGACTTGACCGGCGACAGCACAACCAAGGTAGCTGAAGTTTCCGTGCTCCTGCTGGCCGGCAATCAGCCGTCGGGCCAACCCCGCGCAATCGAACGCACGTTGACCGGTCTCCAGCAACCGCGTCCGTCGCCGTCAACCCCGGTGGTGGCGTTCCTGCGCGATGACGCGCTCATGGTCGCGCCGCTTGACGGTGCCACCAACCGCGTCTGTGTGGCGAAAAAGGTCGAAGGCAGCTACGACTGGACGCGTGACGGCAAATCGCTGGTGTACGCGGTGCGGCTCACCGAGAGGGAATCGAGCGACATCAGCTTGGTTCGCATCGAACGCCGCACCGTCATTGACGCGGCTGGCGCACTGGTCGCGGGCGACACCCTGCCGCTGGCGTTGAGCGGTTCGACCTTCGCGCCGCGGGTGCGATGTCTGCCGGACGGCCGGGTCCTCTTCGCCGGCTTTCAGCAGCAATTGCCCGCACCGGCGCTCGCGGCGCGAGAGGCGCGTTTCTTTTTGATCGACCCGTCGCTGGCCACCAACGCCGTGGCCGTGGCGATCCCCAGCGCGCCCGGCGCGCTGCCGCAGGACCTCGCTTACTTCACGCCCAGCCCCGACGGACGCCAGATCGCCATCGTCGAGAGTGGCGCCGACGCCGTAGCGGTGCTTGACGTGGCGACCGGTGTGTTGGAGGTTGCCTCGCCCAAACGCGGCTGGAAATCTCGAATCCTGCCCGCGTGGCGCGACGCCGACAAACTCTACTTTGGCGCGTTGCCGGAATCATCGTCAACCCGCCCGGAACTCTTGCGCTGGCACAAGGGCGTCACGCCGCAGGTGTTCTCGCACGGTTGGACTGACGAAGCCGCGGACACCCTGCTGGGAAAACCGAGCAAGTGACAGCCCGGCGCGCGACCGCGACCACAACAACTGCAATCGCCGCAAAGAGGCGCAAGGAACACAGGAAACGCCCGCCGCAATTGTTTGCGGCTTTTGTGCCTTCTTGCGGCAAACAAGATGTTAGGCGGCGTTCGTCGCCTATCGAAAACAGACGCAGCAACCGAAAGGACACAATCATGAACTCACAAATCTTGGGACTGCGAGTCGCAGGCACCATCTTCGGACTGATGTGCTTAGCGCAGTTGCTGCGCTTGGTGACACGAGCCGAGGTGCTCGTCGCGGGACACCAGATGCCACTTTGGCCAAGCGCGCTTGCCGTGGTCATTGCAGGCGGGCTGAGCCTGTGGCTGTGGAAGCTCTCCCGCACCGCGACCCGATGAGAGCGTGCAGAGGTCCACGCCGCCTCCACGCGCTGGAGCGAACAGCGCCCCACGATTCGATTGTGGTGCGTTTAGATTCTCGGACGGCACTCGTGCTGCGACGCGGCGCTTACGGGCGCTGTCGCTCAGCTTTGGATGGACGCTGATAAGAATCTGTGTGCATCTGTGTCCATCTGTGGCTAAACTTCGCCTCCCGAATGCCCAAGCGCACGGACATCCATAAAATCCTGATCATCGGCAGCGGACCGATCGTCATCGGCCAGGCGTGCGAGTTCGATTACTCCGGCACGCAGGCCTGCAAGGCGCTGCGCGAAGAAGGCTTCAAGGTGGTGCTGGTCAATTCCAATCCCGCCACGATCATGACCGATCCGGAGTTCGCCGACGCCACCTACATCGAACCGATCACCGTCGAGGCCGTCGCCAAGATCATCGAACGGGAGAAACCCGACGCGCTGTTGCCAACGCTCGGTGGTCAGACGGGCCTCAACACCGCAATGGATCTCTGGCGCGCAGGCATTTTGCAGAAGCACGGGGTGGAGATGATCGGCGCGAAGGCCGAAGCCATCGAGAAGGGCGAAGACCGGCTGAAGTTCAAGGAATGCATGCAGAAGATCGGTCTCGACGTGCCGGTCAGCGGGATTGCCCACACGCTCGACGAAGCGCGCGAGGTAACCCGCAAGATCGGCCGGTTCCCCGTCATCATTCGCCCGGCGTTCACGCTCGGCGGCACGGGTGGTGGTATCGCTTACAACCGCGAGGAATTCGACACGCTGGCGCAGCGCGGACTCGAAACGTCGCCCGTCAGCGAGATTCTCATCGAGGAATCGCTGATCGGCTGGAAGGAATTCGAGACCGAGGTGATGCGCGACAAAAACGACAATTGCGTCATTGTCTGCTCGATCGAAAACCTCGACCCGATGGGCGTCCACACCGGCGACTCGATCACCGTCGCCCCGATCCAGACGTTGACCGACAAGGAATGGCAGCAGATGCGCGACGCCAGTTTCGCCTGCATCCGCGAGATCGGCGTCGAGACCGGCGGTTCCAACATCCAGTTCGCCGTCAACCCCGAGAACGGGCGGATGTGCATCATCGAAATGAACCCGCGCGTCAGCCGCAGCAGCGCGCTCGCGTCGAAGGCCACGGGATTCCCCATCGCCAAGATCGCCGCCAAACTCGCCATCGGCTACACGCTGGACGAAATCCCCAACGACATCACCAAGTCCACGCCAGCCAGCTTCGAGCCGGCGATTGACTATGTCGTTGTCAAGGTCCCGCGGTTCGCCTTCGAGAAATTCCCGCAGGCCGACCCGACGCTGACCACGCAGATGAAAAGCGTTGGCGAAGCCATGGCCATCGGCCGGACGTTCAAGGAGAGCCTGCAAAAAGCGCTGCGCTCGCTCGAAATCGGCACCTACGGTCTCGGCGGCGGACGCTGGGGCGGCGGTCGCGAAATCCATCCGCGTGAAGAGATCGAGCGCAAACTCATCACCCCCTGCGCCGAGCGCATCTTCTACATTCGCCACGCCCTCCGCGCCGGTTTTACGCTGGGAGAAATCCACCGCCTGACCCACATCGACCCTTGGTTCCTCCAGAACATCAAGGAGATCGTCGAGATGGAGGAAGAGTTGGTAAAAGCGGGGAGCCTAGAGGCGCTCGCTTAAACTAGGTCTGCGGAGCGCCTTAGCGGAACCTTTCATTCGGTGCTTGACAGATTCTCTAAGCACACTATAGTATGCTTAGCAACTTAAAGAAAGAGAGGGATTATGAGTGAATTGGTTCAGGTGCCAATTGAAAAGAGAGTGTTTGAACGTCTGCAAAAGTTAGCTACTCCCCTCGTTGATAATCCGAGTTCGGTCATCACGCGACTGATCGATTTGTGGGAGAAGGTGAATCAAGCAAACAAACCGGCCCCTATTCAACTGGGAGCGGCTAGGTACTTCGTTTGTTCGAGAGGAGAACGTTTACCCGTCGGCATACTATTACGTGCCACATACCTTAGGCGGAAGTTTGAGGCTCGCGTCGAGCCCAGCGGAATCGTCTTTGAAGGTAAGAGTTACGATAATCCCTCCTCGGCGGGTATCGAAGCAAAGAAGAGGGACGGGGCGACCGGTAACAAGGCAAGTACCAACGGCTGGACGTTTTGGGAATACTTGGACGAAGTTTCAGGTCATTGGAGGTCTCTGGATGACTTTAGGAAAAACGAAGGTCACGAACAAATCGGGCTTTCTCGGAATTGATCCCGAGTTTCAAGGCGAGACGCAATGGCTATACCACATGAGACCGAGATCAAATGTCAGTTGCTGCGGCTACTGAGCGAAGCGCCGAAAGGCACGATGCACTGCAGCAAGGTTTACGATTTGCTCGCACTGTTGTTCCCGGAGTTGACACCCGAGGAAACAGACCGCAGGTATCAGAACAGCGTCAGCAAGTGGGCTAACGCTGTACAATGGGCGCGGTGGCGTTGTGTATTGGAGGGACTCCTCGAGAGGCCACGAACCAGATGGGACTTCGGTTACTGGAAGGTTACGGAATCAGGACGAAGACTTATTTGTCCCACCGACGTTAGGCAGGAGCGAACTTATGTTTAGCATTGGCGACAAGGTCGTCTGTGTAGACGATTATTTTGATGCAGACACAGCAGCGACTTTTTCCCCGCTTCCGGTTCGAGGCAGAATCTATTGCGTTCGGGGTGTCTGTACAGACGTGGTCAACGGGCTGCCCGGCGTTTGGGTCGTTGGGGTAAAGGGCATCTACTACATCGGCGAGCGTGAACGGCCACTCAAAGCGGAACGCTTTCGAAGAGTATGGACAGCAGAGGCCGCAGGAATTGAGCGTCACGCCGATCTAGCATGCCTCAATCTGTAACCCGGCACGTAATCCTCCGCCGTCCTCGACAGCTAGATGCCCGGCTCGCAGTTGTCCTTCGAAGCAGCCGCCAGCGCGGATGGTGACGGTGCCGGTGGCGTGGAGGTTGGCGCGGAGGGTGCCGAGGATTTCCACGTCGCGGTGTTCGGCGGATTCGATGAAAGCGAGGACGACGTGCGGGCGTTGCGGAAGAAGCTGGGGATCGTTGCCGAGTTTCCGGTTGATGGACACGTGCGCGTGCGCGGCGGAGTTTGAGGCGTACACGGCCTGCGTCCGCAACCCTATTCGCGCTCCGTTTCGCTCTCGCGTTCGCGTTCCAGTTCGGTCAAGTCCATGGTGACGGGCTTCTCCGGCAGCGCTTTCTTCAATACCGGGATTGAGCCCTTCGGCGTGATCGGTTCCCAGCCGCCGACGGACTCCCACCAGTTGGTGAAGTTTGGTTGGACCCGGCGCACCGCCGGTACGCGCTCGATCTCGGCCAGGATCTCGGCGACCTGGTGGCCACTCAAAGCGGGGGTGACCTTCGGCAACCTGCAAAGCGCGCCGGAAAGGTAGCTAACGCCCGACACCGTGCGGATGGAGATTTTGCCCAGATCGATCCAGTGTCGCACCAGCACGCGGCGCACCGCGCAGTTGACATGCAGGTCAAAGAGCCGGTTCATTCTCCCCGACTCCGCTGTCGCCGATGAGCGCCTCGACTTTTTCGTAGAGCAAGCTGATCGAGAATGGCTTGTAGAGGATGTCCGTCATTCCCGCGGCGAATTCGTGCTCCCAAATGTCCGTGAAACCTTCCGACGCCGGGGAAAACGATCGCGAGCATCCGCTCACGAACAGAGCGGGGATCGGCCGCGATGCCTGCATCTCCCGGAGAAGCGCGAACCCGTTCTTGCCGGGCATGTTGAGGTCGAGCAAAACCAGATCGACCTGATTCTCTCTGAGCACCCGCAAGGCCTCTTCACCAGACTCCGCTGTCAACACTTGATAGCCCTTCATAGTCAGGGCATCGCGCAGGATTTCCGGCACCCATTTATCATCGTCGACGGCCAGTATGGTCTTCATATGAGCAAGAATCACACGATTGATGCGCAAAAAGTGGGCCAAGTGAACCGCTGAAAAGCGTTGGTTTCTTGCGGGATTGATGCCTCGGCTGATTCGCGGTGCCGATTGCGAAGGAGTTTGCCGCGATGGGCTTCGAGCTGTGCGCGACCGGCGGCACGGCAAAGGTGTTGCAGGAAAGCGGCATCAAGGTCCAACTGCTGTTCAAGTTGACCGAGGGCCGCCCGAACGTGCTTGACTTGATCAAGAATGGCGAACTCGCTCTGGCGATCAACACGCCCGCAGGCAAGACGCCGCGCGT
This sequence comes from Verrucomicrobiia bacterium, assembly GCA_050013395.1. Lineage (GTDB taxonomy): Bacteria > Verrucomicrobiota > Verrucomicrobiia > Palsa-1439 > Palsa-1439 > JBEKZD01. The sequence goes on from JBEKFI010000030.1 coordinate 31,741, forward strand.
CGATGAAGTGCGCATCCGCACCGCTGCTGTCGCTCACAGAGTTTCCATCATGACGACGCTGGCCGGCGCGAAGGCGGCTGCGCTGGGGATTGCGGCTCTGAGGGCAAAGGGTCTCAGCGTCCGCACGGTCCAGGAGTATCACGGCGGCGCGGCTACTTGTCCACCAACTCGAAGCCGGCTTCCAATCCGCTGACGGAATTCGGCGCCACCCAAACCTTGAACGGGCCGGGTTCCACGACGTATTTCAGGTTCTCGTCGTAGCAGCCAAGGTCCTGGGCAGCGAGCGTGAATTCCACCGTCCGGGTTTGGCCGGGCCTGAGCGAGATTCGCTGGAAGCCTTTCAATTCCTTGACTGGCCGCGTGGTGCTGGCCACCAGACCGCAGATGTAGAGTTGGACAATCTCGTCACCCTCGCGGAGGCTGACGTTCGTCACATCGGCGCTCACTTTGATGGAACCGTCACGCCTCATTTTGTCGGCACTGAGCTTGAGATTGCGATACTCAAACTGGCTGTAGCTCAGTCCAAAGCCGAATGGGAAGAGCGGCGTGTGAGAAGAATCGAGGTACCGTGACGTGGACTTGTCGGTGTCAGACGGCGGACGACCGGTGTTCTTATGGCCGTAGTAGATCGGCACCTGACCAACGGAGCGCGGGAAGGATGTCGTCAGTTTGCCGCCGGGATTGCAGTCGCCGAACAGCGCGTCGGCAATCGCATTGCCGGCCTCCACACCGAGTTGCCATGTCTCCAGTATGGCGGGCACGTGTTGTGCCGCCCAAGGGATCGCCAGGGGGCGGCCATTCATCAGCACGAGGATGATCGGTTTGCCGGTGGCGTGAACCGCTTTCAACAGGTCTTCTTGCACGCCGGGCAGGCCCAGGAAAACCCGGCTGGCGGCTTCGCCGCTCATCCCGGCGCTTTCTCCCAACACCACGATGGCGACGTCGGATTCTTGAGCGAGTTTGACGGCGTCGGCGAAACCGCTGTCATCGTTGCCTTGGATGTTGCAGCCTTTGGCAAAGCGGATCTTTTCGGGGCCGATTTTTCCTTTCAGGCCCTCCAACACGCTCACCACATCCTCGGCGTGGCCTTGGCCGTGCCAGCAGCCAAGGAGGTCGGAGCGACTGTCCGCCAACGGCCCGATCACTGCCACGGAGTTTCCCGCCTTGCTCAGCGGCAGAAGGTTCTGATCGTTCTTCAGCAGCACGATGGATTTGCGCGCGGCTTCACGGGCCAGTTGCCGGTGCTCATTCGCCAACAAGACCGACTTCTCCCGGTCGGGATCCGCATAGGGATGCTCAAACAAACCGAGCGCGAATTTGATTCGCAGAATCCGCCGCACCGCCTCGTCGAGTGCCGACTGCGGGACTTTCCCCTCGCGCACCAACTGCGGCAGGTTCTGAAGGTAGATGCTCCCTTCCATATCCATATCCACGCCGGCGTGGAGCGCCCGTTCAGCAGCCTGCGCTGGGGTCGCGGCAATTCCGTGAACCATCAGCTCGGCAATCGCCCGCCAATCGCTGACCACGAATCCGCGAAACCCGCATTCGTTCCGCAGAACCTCCGTGAGCGTGAACCGGTTGGCCGAGGCCGGAGTCCCGTTGAGATCGTTGAACGCGCTCATCAGTGTGCCCACCCCGGCATCCACCGCGGCCTTGAACGGAGGCAGATACACCTCGCGCAGCGTTTTCACCGAAATATCGACGGTGTTGTAATCCCGGCCCGATTCCGCTGCGCCGTAGGCGGCGTAGTGCTTGGCGCAAGCGACGACGCTCGTTGGCTCATTCAGCGACACGCCTTGGAATCCCCGCACGCGGGCACGGGCGAAGGCGGCGCCTAAAAACGGGTCCTCCCCGCTGCCTTCCGCGATACGCCCCCAGCGGGAGTCGCGGGCGATGTCCACCATTGGTGCAAACGTCCACCGGATCCCGGCAGCGGCGGCTTCTTTCGCCGCGACTGCTGCCGTCTGCTCCGCCAAGTCAGGATCCCAACTGCACGCTTCCGCCAGCGGAATGGGGAAGATGGTCCGGTAGCCGTGAATGACGTCGTAGGCGAAGATCAGCGGAACGCCGAGCCGCGACTGTTCGACGGCCACCTTCTGGAGTGCGTTGACTTTGTCGGCGCCAACGACGTTCAGGAACGAACCGACCTTGCCTTCCCGGGCCAATTGCTCCTTGGGGCTGGCGTACTGGGTAAGCTGGCCTGCCTTCTCCTCCAAAGTCATCTTCGCCAGCAACGCCGCCACCTTCCGCTCGGTGTCGGTGTCCGTCGCAGCGGGCGACGCAAACACTCGCCCTGACAACAGCAGGGTGGCCAGGGCGAGGTTGCAGAACGCGCGCATGGACGACTTCCTTACTTCATCATCTCCTGAACGGTCGGCATGATGGCGTCGGCCCAGATCTGATAGCCCTTGGCATTCGGATGCAGAAAGTCGGGCATGATGGCTTTCGGCAGCGTGCCGTCCGGCTCCAGAAACTTGTCACCGATGTCCATGTACGTGAGAATCTTGCCGTCGTCGAGCTTGGCGATCATCGAGTTGATGTCTTTGATTCTGGCCCGTTGCGGTGCGTCCGTTTTCTCGGCGCGGGGGAAAATGCCCAGCAACAGGATTTTGGTGGCGGGCGTCTTCTCGTGCAGTTCCTTAATGATGGCCTTGATGCCTTCCACGATCTCCTCGTCCGAATTGCCGCGGAGATTGTTGGTGCCGATCATGAGCACGGCCAGCTTCGGTTTTATGCCATCCAATTCCCCGTTTTGGACGCGCCACAAGACGTGTTGCGTCTGGTCGCCGCTGATGCCGAAGTTGGCGGCCTTGAGCGGCGCAAAATCTTTCTCCCAGATCGCCTTGCCACCACTGCGCCAGCCGTCGGTGATCGAGTCGCCGACGAACAGCAGATCGACGCCGCCTTTCTTGGCAATCTCAACGAAGCCTTCGTGCCGCGCCACCCATTTCGCATCTCGCGGGGCGGGAATGACCGCGGTGTTTGTTTCGGCCGCCCTGGTGCCGATCGCGAACGCCAGGGCCAGGGTTGCGGTGAACAATGCTCGCTTCATGGAATCTCCTTTGGGTTGCGTTGCTGTGGCGGCAAAGATGCCAATCGCCGGGCCAAGGGTCAAGAACTCGTTGCCACGGGTGGCGGCGGCATGAAGGCGAGGTTCGATTTCGAGACGCTACGCCGCGCCTGTGCGTGCGCCGCGTGCAAAGGCGAGGCGAATGTCATAGGCGACAAATCCGAAGCGTTCTGCCGGCAAAGGCTCACCGTGCTCGCGCAGAATACCGGCATCCTGCCGCCCAACTACAATCTGGCGGAAGCGCAGGCCGACCGGCAAGTCTGCCGGTACGACTGCCCCGCGATTCAACTTCGGCCACCGCCTACTTGACGCCCTGTTTGCGTCAGCTACATACTCCCAAATCGGAAAAACAACTCGGCAAACACTCCGCTTGTATACCTCCACGCCATTGACCTCAGGCAACATGAGGTCAAGCAGAACCAGGTCGGGTCTACGCGCATGAAACATCTCCAGCCCCGAAATCCTTCGGGGTAAACCTTTGCAGTCAGCTTCGGCGAAGAATCTTCTCGATTCCCTTGAGTGGAAGACAGTTGACCACATCGGCTTTGGTGAGCCAACCCTTGCGGGCGATGCCGACGCCGATGGCGAGGAACTGCAGGTCGTCAATGTTGTGGGCGTCGGGGTTGATGGCGCATTTGACGCCGAGCTCCTTGGCGTGTTTCCACAAGCGCCAATCCATGTCGAGACGATACGGATGCGCGTTGATCTCGATGATCTTGCCGTGCTTGGCGGCGGCTTCGATGACGGCAGGCATGTTGACAGCGTAGCCTTCGCGTTCGAGGAGAAGCCGGCCCGTAGGGTGCGCCAGCATCGTGACGCGCGGATGCGCTAGCGCTTTGCAGATACGATTGGTCATGGCGTCGGCGGGCATGTTGAAACCGCTGTGCACAGCGGCCACCACGTGGTCGAACAACGCCAACGTCTTGTCGTCGAAGTCGAGTGAGCCGTCGGCCAAGATGTCGCATTCCGTGCCAAAAAAGATGCGGAAGCCTTCCTTGGCGAATTTCGCGTTGAGTTTCTTGATTTCCTCGGCTTGCTGGCGGACGCGCTTTTCATCGAGGCCGTTGGCTTGCCGCTCCGATTTGCTGTGGTCGGCGATGCCGAGATACTCAAGTCCGAGGTCCATCGCTGCCTGCGCTATCGATTCGACTGACTCGATTCCATCACTCCAGGTCGAGTGACAGTGAAACGTACCGCGCAGGTTTGACAACTCGACGAGCTTCGGCAGGTCGCCTTTCTCGGCGGCCTCGATCTCACCCATGTCCTCGCGCAGCTCGGGCGGGACGTAATCGAGTTCGAGCGCCTTGTACAAATCCTCCTCGTCTCTGCATTTGATCGAGCTGCCCAGTTCCTTGGCGCTTCTCTCCTTTTCGGCGGCGGGGGAAAAGCCGTACTCGTTCAACGAAAGATTCCTCAGTCGCAGGGCGCGAGCGCGGAGCGCGATGTTGTGTTCCTTGCTGCCGGTGAAATAGTTCAACGCAAACGGATATTGCGCGTCGCTTACGACGCGGAGATCGGCTTGGATGCCGCCTTTGAGCACGACGCTGGCTTTCGTCTCGCCTTTCGCTGTAACGCTGAGAATGCCGGGCAATCGTGCAAAATCCTCAATGACACCGGGCGCGTCTTTCGGTTTTGTGCTGACGAGGAAATCGACATCGCCGATCGTCTCACGATGACGGCGCAGGCTGCCCGCGATGCTGCAGCGGATCACGCCATCGTGAGCCCGGAGCGCTTCAATGATTGGCTGCGCCGCCGCCAACGCCTTGTGGTAGTGATGGCGGCCACTGAACTGTCGCACCAGCGCGATGCCTTCGAGGATTTTTTGCTGCGATTTTTCACCGAAACCGTCGAGCGCGGCGACCTTGCCCGCGTTGCACGCCGCCTCCAGCTTCTCGACCGTGTCGATCCCCAGCTTCTCGTAAAGCAGTTTGGCGCGCTTCGGGCCGAAGCCAGGAATCTTCAGCATCTCCATCAGCCCCGCAGGCATGGAGGCTTTTAGTTCCTCGTAGAACTGGAGTTTGTTCGTCGTCACCATCTCGGTGATCTTGGCGGCCAAATCCTTGCCGATGCCTTTGATCTCGGTAAGACGGTTTTCCTCGACGAGTTTGCTGAGGTCTTCCTGCAACCCGTCGATCATGCGCGCGGCATTGTAGTAGGCGCGAACGCGGAACGGGTTCTCGCCCTTCAGGTCGAGCAGCGCGCCGATTTCCTCAAAGATCTCCGCGATTTCCTTCTTATCCATTCGGCGCTTTCACTTTCAATGTGGACGACACTTCGCGCACGCCATCGGTCTCCAGCGCCAGCATCACGGCTTTGCCAATGAGCTTGTGCGACGGCACGGTTCCCGCCAGTGTCACGTGGCCAGCCGTTGTGTTCACCGAAATGCTCAGTGCGGACAGGTCGCGGTCGAGAGCGAACTTGGCTTTGATCTTCGCCGTGATCGCCGCATCCGAGCTGACGTCGGCGACGGCTGTGCCGAAATCGCGCATCTGGCGGCGGACGATCTTGCCCGTTTTCGTCAGCTCCTCTTTGATGTCGTCGGTTGTCAAATGCCAGGCAGCGAGTTTCGCCTCGATGGTATCCGCCGCGCGCTGTAGCGCCGCCGCGGTCATGTCCTGCGCGTGTTGCACGGACTGGCTCTTACGCGCCACCATGAAGTACCAACCCGTTGCCGCAGTCAGGGCCGCGCCCACGATGAGCCCGATGAAGAAATCTCTCATGCGCGCCCATCTTATGCCCGCGATGCGCGCGAAGCAAGAGATCGAGACAATGGTCGCACCGCGCCGTGCCGCTGGCGATAATCCCGCCATGGCGGGACGCATGCCGTGTTACATCAGCCAGCACGCCATCGCCTGCCTGACGCGCCAAGCGTTGCAGGCAATCATTGCGGAATTGAAGCGCGACAAGAACGGTGAAATCCATCCGCTTCGTGTCCGATTCGCTCGAAGGCAAGCCCTTCTGCGAATTTGAGGCGCCCGACAAGGAGACGGTTCTCGCCTTTCTCCCGGTCCACAACATGCACCCGCAACGGGTAATGAGAGTGGCGAACGAATGGTAAGGGAAATGGGGCGATGGAGTCGTGGAGTATTGGACTGATGAGGCATCCCCAACACCCCATTACGCCATCACTCCGATGCCCCGTTCTCAGTAGTCCGGATACTCGCAGTTGAGCGGCTTGTCGCGGAAACGCTGGGAGGCGCGATCTGCCAGTTGAACCGAGCGCCGCGTCAGCCCGAAATCTTGGCGAGTTGCTCCTGGCGCATGAGCCAGCACAGCGCGCCGGCCCCCGCGTGCAATTGCTCCAACTCAATACACGCCATTCCAGCTTTGCCCAACGGCACAGCCTCGGCGCTCTTGACACCGATGCATGCGGCGATGTGCTCGGAAAGACTCGGTATGTGGCCGACCAGCAGAACCTCATTCAGGTCGCCATAAGGTTTCAACGCCTTGAGCAGGGCGGCGGTGGGCGTGTCGTTCGTGAGTTCGTCGATCATTTCAATTTCACCGGCAAATCCGAATTCGCGTGCGGCAATCTCGGCGGTCTGCCGCGCCCGCAGAAGCGGACTGGACAAAACCTGCGCGGGCTTCACGCCGAGTTCGGCCAGCGCTGCACCCGCAGTCCGCGCCTCTTGCTCTCCTTCCTTCGTCAGCTTGCGCTCGGCGTCGCTGGGCGCAATATCCGACGCCGATGCGTGGCGGAGGAAATAGAGTTTCATGGTGACATTGTAGCCGCGAATCCTATTCGCGGCTCGTCGTTACCGCGAAAATGTTTCGCGGCTACAAAAACTCCCTCGGATCGGTGATGTGCCCCGTGATGGCACTGGCGGCGACCGTGTAGGGCGACGCGAGGAACACCTGCGACTCGGGGTGGCCCATGCGCCCGGGGAAATTCCGGTTCGTGGCGCTGATGCACTTCATCGGTTTGTTGAGCCGGCCGAACGTGTCGGTCGGTCCGCCGAGGCAGGCGGCGCAACCGGCGTTCTCGGTCATCTGCACGCCCGCTTCTTCAAGCACCTGCCAGACGGTCTTGCCGTTCATCTTTGTCTGCTGCAAGTCGCGCACAATGTCAGGCGTCGCGGGCACGCCGAACGCCTCAATTTTGACCTTGTGGCCTTTGATAACCTCGGCAAACGCCAGAAAATCGCTGGTCTTGCCGCCCGTGCACGAACCGATGTAAGCGCGGTCGAGCGTGACGCTGCCAAGCTCCTTGGCGAGCTTCCGGTTGCCGGGATTCGGGTGACAGGCAACAGTCGGCTCGAGCTTCGAGAGATCGAATTTGTTGTCGTAAACAAACTTCTGTTTGTCGTCCGGGTCACAGAAGATCGGATCGTATTTCGACTTCGTGCCGTTGGCTTTCGTCCGTTCGTCCACGTAGGCGAATGTCTTCTCATCCGGTTCGAAGATGCCGTTCTTGCCGCCGGCTTCGATGGCCATGTTGGCAATGGTCATGCGGTCGTCCATGTTGAGCGCCTTCGCCCCCGGCCCCTGGAACTGCATCGCACGATAGGTCGCGCCGTCGGACCCGATGTCGCCGATGACGTGGAGGATGACATCCTTCGCCATCACGCCCTTCTCCAACTTCCCTTCCAGCCAGAACCGCATCGTCTCGGGAACCTTCAAGAGCAACTTGCCCGTGCCGAACACAAAGCCCGCGTCGGTATTGCCAATGCCGGTGGCGAACTCGCCGAATGCGCCCGCCATACAAGTGTGCGAGTCCGTGCCGAGCAGGATTTCGCCGGGCCGCGTGTGGCCCTTCGCGGGCAGGGCGGTGTGACAAACGCCCGCGTAGTTACTGCCGTGCTGGCGCTTGAGTTGGCCCTTGCTGGCGTTGAACACCCAATGCCCGTTCGGATCATCGATCACGTCGTAGAAGTATTTAATCCCTTGCTCGCGCGCGAAATCGCGGAGGATGTCGACGTTGCGGTTCGACTTGGAGTCGGCCGTGAAAATGTAGTGGTCGGGGATAATGACGATCTTCTCGCGATTCCAGACCTTGGCCTGCGCGCCAAATTCGCGTTTGAACACGCCGATCGTGCCCGGTCCGCACACATCGTGCGTCATCAGGATGTCCACGTTCACCCAGACGTTGTCGCCGGGCTGAACCGATTTCTTGCCCGCCGCGCGGGCCATGATTTTTTCTGTCAGTGTCATAGAGAAACTCCGAGACGGCGCACAATACACAAACAACCCGGGGGACGCAACCACAGTAGAACGGGCGCCGCGTGGAACGCGGCAAGTCTCGCCCGTTTGTCCGTTTCAGATGAACGGCCGGGAGGGCCGTTCTACTAATGACGCCGAGCGCACTCGTGGCTACAATGCCAGTATGTCCGAATTGTGGCACTTGCTGGAATCACGCGCTGCGGATGCCGCGACAAACATGGCACTGGACGAGGCGCTTCTGCGCACTGCCGCGCAACGGGTCCGCCCGCTATTGCGCGTGTACTCGTGGGAGAAGCCTTCCGTCTCGTTCGGCTACTTCCAGAAGTTGCCCGCGCACCTGGCCGACCGCTACGAGATCGTGCGGCGACCAACCGGCGGCGGAGTGGTTTATCACGGCGACGACACGACCTACACCGTCGTGGTGCCGCCGGCGCACCCGCTGTGCGCGATGAAGACCGCCGACGCTTACTGCGCGCTGCACAAGGCTGTCGCAGCCGCGTGTGGACTTTGTAGCCGCGAATCTCATTCGCGGCCTTCCGACCCCATCCCGCGAAAACGTTTCGCGGCTACAATCCCCAGTCTGCACCAAGCGCAGGTCGCTTCCCCGCGCGGTCAGTACGAATGTTTCCAGCGTCCCGTCTCCGGCGACGTCATGGCCGGCGGTCGCAAACTCGCCGGCGCCGCCCAGCGCCGCACGAAGTGGGGCATGCTCCACCAAGGCTCCATCGCCGCCAGGTTGTCAGCCGACCAACTCAGGGAAGGTTTTTGCAGGGAACTATCGGTTGTGTTCGCGCGTTACGAATCGACGGACGTCGAGCAGCAGTTGGCCGAGAAGCTGACGAGAGAGAAGTACTCCACTGACGGATGGAATCACCGGGTGCGCTAGTTACGAGGACAGTATCGTGTGGTTCTACTGCCCGGATGACTCCAATCGCGGCTGTTCGATCTGGCTGAGCTTGGCGTCGAGTTTCACCATCGTCTTCTCGGTGTCGGTGTAACTACTGGAGGCATTGGTGAGATGTTTGCCGAGCACGCGGAAGTTTTCCTGGAGACGTTCAAAATCACCGCGTAACCGCGCCAGCGTGTTGAGTATCTCCAGCGCGCGTTCCTCGACTTTCATCCCGCGCAGGCCGAGCAGGACCGTCTGCAAATACGCATAGAAACTGTTCGGCGACACGGGAATGACGCGTTTTTCTAGTGCGTAGCTGAAGAGCTGACGCTCATCACTGCTGGCTTCGTCTTTGATGATCGTTTCGTAGTACACGTTCTCAGCGGGCACGTACATCAGCGCGAAATCGTAGGTGCCTTCGTCGGGCAAGATGTATTTCGACGCGATGGCGTCGACGTGTTTCTTCACGTCGCGCAGGAACTGCTTGCGCGCAGCGACTCGCTCGGTTTCGGTCGGCGCTTCGATCACGCGCTTGAAATTTTCGAGCGGGAACTTGGCATCGACAGGGACGAATTTTTGTCCGATCTGAATCACAGCATCCACGGCTTCGCCGCTCTTGAACCGGTGCTGCAGGTTGAAGTGCTCGGGCGGCAGAATCTGGGCGAGCAGATCGCTGAGAAACAGTTCGCCCATGCCGCCGCGCAGTTTCGGCGCGCGGAGGATGTTGACCAACTCGGCAGCGGCTTTGCCGACCTCATGAATCTGACCGACCTTTTCGCGGAGGTCGCCGACGACTTTGGTGGCGTTGTCGAGCCGGGTGTTCATCTGTGCGGTTGAATCCTGAAGATTCTTTGCGACGGTCTCACCGAATGCGTCGAGCCGTTGTTGCATCGCGTTGAGTTGCTGCTGGAGCATCAGCAGCGACTGGTCGGACGCCTGCGGTTTGTTCCGGTTGCGCACCACAACGACGATGAGCACGGCGACCGCAACGAGCGTGAGCAGGCCAATGAAGATGGCGACGGATTCCACGATGCAGAGGCTAGCACTTGGCCGAGCGGACGGCAATTCTCTGGTTTCGATCCAAGCTGCGTTAGCACCTTTTTAACAGAACCGCGCTTCCTTTTAATTAGCGCTTCTACGCCGACACTGCCAAACTTACAGCGTGAAACCGAACGAACTCTTTCAACTGGTGCTGTACTTCGGCTTGTTAATCGGGCTGACGCCGTTGCTGGGCGGGTTCATGGCGCGCGTGTTTGAAGGCAAGCGGACCTTCCTGTCGGGCATCCTCGGACCGGTGGAGAAATGGATTTACCGGCTGGGTGGGGTGAAGGCAAACGAGGAGATGTCCTGGAAGCGGTATTTCTGCGCGGTGCTGATCTTCAACGTTGTCGGGCTGCTCTCGTTGTGGGCGCTGCAAATGTTGCAGGCGTGGCTGCCGTTGAACCCGCAGAAGTTTCCCAACATGCCTTGGGCGCTGGCGTTGAACACGGCGATCAGCTTTATCACCAACACGAACTGGCAGGCGTATTCGGGCGAGTCCACCGTGAGTTACCTCACCCAGATGGCCGGGCTGGCGGTGCACAACTTCCTCAGCGCAGCCACAGGCATCGCGGTGCTGCTGGCTTTCGCTCGCGGATTAAAACGCGCCTCGGCGAAGACGCTTGGCAGTTTCTGGGTGGATCTCACCCGCACGACGCTGTACGTGCTGCTGCCGCTGTCGGTGGTGCTGGCCATCGTTCTGGTCAGTCAAGGCGTGGTGCAGAGTTTGAAGCCGTACGCGACCGCCAAGACGGTCGAGGGCGCCGACCAAGTCATTCCGCTCGGCCCGGCGTCGTCGCAGATCATCATCAAACATCTCGGCACGAACGGGGGCGGGTTTTTCGGCCAGAACAGCGCGCACCCGTTCGAGAATCCCACGCCATTCACGAATTTCATTGAGATGTTCGGGTTGATCATCATCGCCGCAGCGCTGGTTTATGCCTTCGGCTTGCTCGTCGGTGATCGGCGGCATGCGTGGGTGTTGTTTGGCGTGATGCTGGCGTTATTGCTGGGCAGCTTCGCGCTGGCGTGGTGGGCCGAGACGCGGCCGAACCCTGTGATCGGCAATGTGCAACCGTTGCTGGAAGGCAAGGAGACGCGGTTCGGCGTGATGAACAGCGTGCTCTGGGCCGTGGCGACGACAGGGACCTCCTGCGGCGCGGTCAACTCGATGCACGACAGTTTCACGCCGCTGGCGGGCTTGGCGCCGTTGTGGAACCTCATGCTCGGCTGCATCGTGTTTGGCGGCGTCGGAGCCGGCCTGTATGGCATTCTCATGCACGTGCTGCTCACGGTGTTTATCGCCGGGCTGATGGTCGGACGCACACCGGAGTATCTCGGCAAGAAAATCCAGGCGTGGGAGGCGACGTGGGCGGTGGTGGCGATCCTCATCCCGAACTTCTTGATCCTGCTGGGTTCTGCGGTGGCGTGCAGCCTGCCGACGGGACTGGCGAGCCTGAACAACGGCGGCCCGCATGGGCTGAGCGAAATCTTCTATGCCTACGCCTCCGCCTCGAACAACAACGGCAGCGCCTTCGCCGGTCTGAACGCCAATACGTACTTTTACAATTTGACGCTCGGCGCGGCGATGTTCATTGGCCGGTTCGGTGTAGCTTTCGCGGTGCTGGCGATCGCGGGCCATCTCGCGGCGAAGAAGACCGTGCCGGCGTCGCCGGGGACGTTTCCAGCCAACGGGCTGACGTTCGCCTTCGTGTTGTTCGGGGTGATTGTGATTATCGGTGCGCTGACGTTTTTCCCGGCGCTCTGCTTGGGGCCAATTGTCGAGCATGGGCTGATGCTGGCTGGCCGCGTTTTCTAAGGAGACCACCATGAGCACGAAAGTCGAAATCAAATACTCGGAACTGGTGGGTCAAGCGGTGATCGACGCGCTCAAGAAGCTGCATCCGCGCGACGAGATCAAGAACCTGGTCATGTTCGTCGTATGGGTCGGGTCGATTATGACCACCGTCTTTCTGTTTCTCCCGCACCAGTTTACCAGCTTCAACCTGCAGATCTGCCTCTGGTTGTGGTTCACGTGCCTGTTCGCCAACTTCGCTGAAGCGATGGCCGAAGGCCGCGGCAAGGCACACGCCGACGCATTGCGCAGAATGCGCACGAAAACGATGGCCCGCAAACTCATCAAAGGTCAGGAAGTCTCCGTGGCCGGCACGGAACTGAAGATTGGCGATCTGTTCGTCTGCGAAGCGGGCGACGTGATCCCCGCCGACGGCGAGATTGTCGAAGGCATCGCCACAGTGGACGAATCGGCGATCACGGGCGAATCTGCGCCGGTCATCCGCGAAAGCGGCGGTGACCGCAGCGCCGTGACCGGCGGCACGCGCGTCATCAGCGACCGCATCGTCGTTCGCGTCACCGCGGAGGCGGGACATTCGTTTCTCGACCGGATGATTTCCATGATCGAAGGCGCGCGGCGCCAGAAAACGCCGAACGAAATCGCGCTCAACATCGTGCTGGTCAGCCTGACTGCGCTGTTTATCTTGGTGGTTGTCACGTTGCCCGCGTTTGCCAAGTACAACGAAAATGCCGCCGCTGTAGCGGCGCTCTATGAGCGCCGAAGCGAACCTTCGAGCGTGTCAGACGGCGGTCGTAGACCGCCGCTACAGCACACGGTAAACACATCGCTGCCGGTGCTGCTGTCGCTGATCGTCTGCCTGATTCCGACGACCATCGGCGGGTTGCTCAGCGCCATCGGCATCGCCGGGATCGACCGCTTGATGCGCCGCAACGTTCTTGCCACCAGCGGCCGCGCCGTCGAGGCCGCGGGCGACGTTGACGTACTGCTGCTCGACAAGACCGGGACGATCACGCTCGGCAACCGGATGGCCACGGAGTTCATTCCCGCGCCGGGCGTCAAGGTCGAGGAACTTGCCGACGCGGCGCAACTCGCCTCGCTCGCCGACGAGACGCCGGAAGGCCGGTCCATCGTCGTGCTGGCGAAGGAAAAACACAATCTGCGCGGACGCGAAGTGGCTGAGCCTCATGTCACGCCGGTGCCCTTCACGGCGCAGACACGGATGAGCGGTGTGGATTTTCTTGACGGGAGCGCCTCCGCCTCGGATGCAACCGACGACGCCCTCGTCGTCGGCGCTTCGTCCGGGCCTGCGGGTTCGACGAGGGCGTCGAACCCAACACGCGATGGCGCGTGTGGTCCCAAAGTTATTCGTTCCATCCGCAAAGGCGCAGCGGATGCGATTCGCCAATTCGTCGAGTCCGCCGGCGGCGCCTATCCGCAAGCGGTCGAGTTGGAAGTGAAACGCATCTCCTCCGCCGGCGGCACGCCGCTGGTCGTTGCCGACGGCCCGCGCATGCTCGGCGTCATCCATCTCAAGGATGTGGTCAAAGGCGGCATCAAGGAACGGTTCGCGCAACTGCGCAAGATGGGCGTGCGAACCGTGATGATCACCGGCGACAACCCGCTCACCGCCGCCGCGATCGCCGCCGAGGCCGGCATGGACGATTTCATCGCCCAAGCCAAACCCGAAGACAAACTGGCCCGCATCCGCAAGGAGCAGGAAGGCGGCAAACTTATCGCCATGATCGGCGACGGCACAAACGACGCGCCGGCGCTGGCGCAAGCCGACGTTGGCGTGGCGATGAACACGGGCACGCAGGCCGCGCGCGAAGCGGGCAACATGGTGGATCTCGACAGCAATCCAACCAAGCTGATCGAGGTCGTCGAGATCGGCAAACAACTGCTGATGACGCGCGGCGCGCTAACGACCTTCAGCATCGCCAACGACGTGTCAAAGTATTTCGCCATTCTGCCGGCCATGTTCGGCCTGCTATACGCCACCACTGCCGGTGGTCACGGCCCGCTGGACAAGCTGAACATCATGTACCTGCATTCGCCACAGAGCGCGATCCTGAGCGCGGTGATTTTCAACGCGCTGATCATTGTCGCGTTGATTCCGCTGGCGCTGAAAGGCGTAAAATACCAGCCGCTCGGCGCAGCGACGATTCTGCGCAAGAACATGCTGATCTACGGCGTCGGCGGCATCATCGTGCCGTTCATTGGCATCAAGCTGATCGATGTGCTGCTGGTGGCGCTGCATCTGGCGTAAGGAGAACGATCGAGAAAGGAGATTCTTCGATGAGACAAAAACAACTCCTCAAAAGTTGTCACCCTGAGCGAAGCGAAGGGCCTCAGATAGACAGCTCACGCGTGGCAAAGCCGGTGCAGAGTTTCTTCGCTTCGCTCAGAATGACAGGCGGAAGCGCGCTGGCGCTGTGCAAGATCGAGGAAAGAAAACTATGACAAAACTCTTCATCCAATCCATCCGCCTGACGGCGGTATTCACCGTGTTGACCGGCCTGGCGTATCCGCTCGCCATCACCGGCGTGGCGCAACTGGCGTTTCGCGGCAAGGCGAACGGTAGTCTGATTGAGCGCGACGGCAAAATCATCGGCTCAGAGTTGCTGGCGCAACGATTCCACGGCGCCAAGTACTTCTGGCCGCGCCCGTCGGCTGGCGGTTACGCCACCGTTCCGTCTGGCGCGAGCAACCTCGGCCCGACCAGCGCAGCACTGCGATCCAACGTCACCGCCAACGCCGCGGCCATCCGTGCCGCAAACAAGCTGCCGGCCGACGCGCGGATTCCGTCGGACTTGCTGTTCGCCTCTGGCAGTGGGTTGGATCCGCACATCAGTCCAGACGCGGCGCGGCTGCAAGTCGCCCGCGTCGCCGCCGCACGCAATGTCAGCGAGGATTCGATCAAGGCGCTGGTGGAGAAATTCATCGAGCCGCCGCAGTTCGGTTTCCTCGGTGAATCGCGGGTCAACGTTTTGTTGCTGAATCTGGCGCTCGACCAGCGTAAATAGGAGGACATCATGAAGGTTGAGCTTGGCAGTAAAAATGTTCTGTGGATGGCCACCGGGGCGGCTGTGCTGCTTGTATCCATCCTGGTGGTATTGCATTTCCACAAAGACCAGGACCCCGCTGCGCAACTCGCCTTCAAAGCCCGGCGGGTTGATCTGGTGGGACGGATGCAATTGGACCTGGCCTCGGCCTCGGAGTCGGAGAAGAGCGCGGTCCTCGCCATCACCGATCAAGACTCACAGACGTTTGCCGACCAGGCCCGCGCCGCCTCGGCGGAAGTGGAGCAGGAACGCCGTGAACTGGGGGAACTCCTGACGGCGGGCGGCACCCAAGGCGAGAGGGAGTTGCTGGCTCAATTCACCGAGGCCTTCGCCGAGTTCCAGCGCATTGACAATGATCTGCTGGCTTTGGCAGTCAAGAACACCAACATCAAGGCGTATAGTCTAGCGTTTGGCCCAGCCACCGCTGCACTCAATGAAATGAACGCCGCGTTATCACGCCTGATTGCATTAAATGCCGGCTCCCCAAAGGAAAAACAGGTGATGCTTCTTGCTTACGGCACCGAGATCAGCGGCTTGCGCCTACAGACATTGATACCACCGCATATTGCGGAGG
>JBEKFI010000031.1:0-27024 GCA_050013395.1 Verrucomicrobiia bacterium
TCGGGCGCGAAGGCGCATTGGTTCCTCGACGAAATGGGGCGGCTCGGTATCGAGCCTGAACTTGGCTCGTCCAAGCCGACGCAGAAGGACACGCAGGAATTCACCACGGAACTGAAGCGGATGCTGCAACAGGGATGAAGCGAATGGGGAGGCCGCGAATAGGATTCGCGGCTACAAACACCGCTTGCGAATTGTAGCCGCGAAACATTTTCGCGGCGCGTCCACCCCACAGAATACTTGCAAAACCCTGCATCGATTCTATGATGACCCACACCATGTTTACTGGAGCTTACACCGCACTTGTGACGCCATTCACCAAAAGCGGCGCGCTTGATGAGACGCGTCTGCACGAGTTGGTCGAGAGCCAGATTCGCAGCGGCATCGACGGCTTGGCGCCGTGCGGAACGACGGGCGAATCCCCGACTCTGACGCATGAAGAGCACAACCACGTCATCGAGTTGGTCGTGAAGTTCGCGGCCCGCCGCTGCAAGGTTATTGCGGGCACAGGCTCGAATTCCACCGACGAAGCGATCTTCATGACGCAGCACGCAAAGAAAGTTGGCGCGGATGCGACCCTGCAGGTCGCACCGTACTACAACAAGCCAACGCAGGCGGGCCTCTACCAGCACTTCCGCACGATTGCGGAGGAGGGCGGGCTGCCGGTGATCATTTACAATATTCCCGGCCGCACGGGCGTGGACGTTTCGAACGACACGATGGCCAAGCTCCACCGGGATTTGCCCGACAAGGTGGTCGGACTGAAAGAAGCCACGGGTAATGTGGATCGGGTCAGCCAGATGCGCGCGCTGGTGGATCGTGAGTTTTGCATTTTGTCGGGTGACGACTCGCTCACCTTGCCGATGATGAGCGTCGGGGCGAACGGCGTGATCAGCGTCGCGTCGAACGCGATCCCGAAAGAAGTGACCGACATGGTGCACGCCGCGCTCAAGGGCGATTTCGAACGGGCCGGTCGGATCCACGCGAAACTGTTCCCGCTGTTCAAGGATTTGTTTATCGAGACGAACCCGATTCCGGTGAAGGCGGCGTTGGCCCTGATGGGACAGATTGAGGAAAAGTACCGGCTGCCCCTCGTGCCGATGAGCGAGACGAACAAGGCGCAATTGAGGAGGACGCTGACAGAATTGGGTCTGGTGAAAACATGATATTGTAGCGGCGGTCTATGACCGTCGCAGCGTCGCGTCGATGAACCGGCGATCGCAGACCGCCGCTACAGCTTTATGACTCCAATCAAAATCATCATCTGCGGGTCGAAGGGTCGGATGGGCCAGACGCTCATCGCTTGTGCCAAAGCCGACCCTGAGTTGCGGCTCGTTGGCGAGGTTGATCAGAGCGACGATTTGTCAAAGCTCCTCGCCGTTTGCGATGCAGTCGTGGATTTTTCTATCCACGAGGCCACTGCTGCCATTGCCCGGCTCGCTGCGAAACACAAGAAGGCGCTTGTGATTGGCACGACAGGACACACGGAAGCGGAGAAGCAGGCCGTGCGAGACGCCGCCAAACCGATCCCGTGCGTCTGGACGTCGAACTTCAGCACAGGCGTGAACACGCTGTTTTGGATCACGGCGAAAGTTGCCGAGATCGTCGGACCGAAGTGGGAAGCGGAGATTACCGAAACGCATCACACGGCGAAGAAGGATGCGCCGAGTGGGACAGCGAAGACCTTGCAGGAAATCCTCAAGAAAGCGCACGGCAAGGACGTGCCCGCGCACGTGCTGCGCATTGGCGACGTCGTGGGCGATCACACAATCACGTTCGGCACGTCGGGAGAGCGTATCGAACTCACGCATCGCGCCAGCAGCCGTGAGACGTTCGCGCGCGGCGCGCTCCGCGCAGCAAAGTGGGCCGTCACGCAGAAGCCCGGGCTCTACGAGATGCGGGATGTGCTGGGGTTGAGGTGAGATCGGCGCGGGCTGCTCCGGTAAGCGAAACGAGCTGTTCGGTAATGCGGTGATTGCCATGAGGTCGATGCAGAGGTTCTTCGCTCCGCTCAGAATGACATAAAATAGTACCTCCGCCAGTGTTGTCACCCTGAGCGAAGCGAAGGGCCTCGGAATCGGACGCAGGAACCGCGTACATATTACGTCTACATCATGGCCAGCGCTTCGCGTGTTCTGTACACGGGTATCACCAACGATCTTCAGCGGCGGGTGTGGGAACACAAGCGGAAGCTGGTTCCCGGATTCACCAAGAAGTACAATTGCACACGGCTCGTGCACTGCGAGCTGTTTGATCGAGTCGAAGATGCGATTGCACGCGAGAAAGAGATCAAAGATTGGTTGAGGAAGAAGAAGATCGCGCTGATTGAGGGTCGCAACGGTACGTGGAAGGACCTCAGTTGGGGGTGGTTTGATTGCGAGGTCCTTCACTCCGTTCAGGATGACAGGAAAGGCAGATGAAAGTTGGCCTGGGACTCGGCTCGAATCTTGGCGACCGCCTGCGGCACTTGCAGCAGGCGAAGGCGTATCTGTTGAGTTTGTCCGTCGAGCAGTGGCACTTGGCGTCGCCGCTGTATGAGACCGAGCCTGTCGGATGTCCTCCATGTTCTCCGAAATTCTTGAATGCGGTGTTGGAGATCGAGTTTGAAGGTGCGCCGAAGACGCTGTTTAAGAAGATTCAGGCGTACGAAACGGCGCACGGGCGCAACCGCTCGGCAGGGAAGAACTCAGCCCGCACCATCGACATCGACATTCTGTATTTCGGCGGGAAGGAAGTCATGAAGACGGATCTTGTGATTCCTCATCCGCGGATGGCGGAGCGGCGGTTTGTGCTGTTGCCGCTTTCAACAATTCGGCCGGAGATGATTGTGAAAGGCACGGGCAGGACGGTGCGGATGTTGCTTCGAGAGTTGCCGGCGCGGGAAAATGAAGTTCGTTTTGTGCGGCAGGAATGGTAAACACGAAGGACACGAAGAAGACGCGAATGGGGCGAAGCAGACAACACCCAACAGCAGGGACAAAGATTCGTGTACTTCGCGTCTAATTCGAGCAATTCGTGACTTATGGACGAGCACAAGATCACAATCCACGCTCTGCGCGCGATGAAGCCGCGCGGGGAAAAGATCGCGGCACTCGCTGTGTACGATTTTTTCACGGCCAAACTTGTCGATGAAGTTGGCGTACCGCTGATTTTGGTCGGGGACTCCCTCGGCATGGCGGTGCTGGGCTACGAGAATACGTTGCCCGTGACGATGGAGGAGATGCTTCACCACGTGCGCGCAGTGGCCCGAGCCAAACCGCGGGCACTCATCGTGGCCGACATGCCGTACCGCACGTACGCCACGGTTGAGGATGCTCTCCGCAACGCGCGACGGTTTGTGGAAGCCGGCGCGGAGGCGGTGAAGTTGGAAGGTGGCGAACCGGTCCTCGATCAAGTTCGCGCGCTGGTGAACGCGGGAATACCGGTACTGGGTCACGTCGGCCTGTTGCCACAATCCATCAAAGACACAGGCGGCTACAAAGTTCAGGGGCGAAAACCTGAAGCGGCGGAGCGCCTGCTTCGTGACGCCCAGCTCCTAGAAGAAGCCGGTGTATTTGCGATCATCATCGAATGCGTCGTCGCATCGGTGGCAAAACAGATCGCGGAAGCGCTTGAAATTCCCACTATCGGCATCGGCGCGGGCGCTGGGTGTGACGGCCAGATTCTGGTCGGCCACGACATGCTGGGGTTGTTCACGCGCTTTACGCCGAAACACGTGAAACGGTACGTGAATCTCGCCGACGAGATGCGCAAAGCGTTTGCGGCATACAAGAGCGATGTCGAGTCAGGCAAGTTCCCCGGCCCGGAGCAGAGCTTCCAGTAGACCGTCGTCTCTGAACCGTGAAAAGGTCCGCATGCGTTCCTTGAACCGTAACGCGTTGCTCAATTTGACTGCGGACAGATTCGCCACTGACGGCGCAACCGGGCAGTGATTCAGTTGTTGGCATTTTGCCGTTGATGGATTCCGAACAATACCGTACTCTCCGCGCCAGCACGGGAGACATACCAATGAATCGAAAGTGTTTTCGGTTCGCTAACTTAGAAACCATCCGCCGAAGGGGGACCCGAAGATGAAATCGCATCCAACTCAACTCATGTCCATCGTCCTGATCAGCGCGATCCTGCTGGCCATCAGCCCACGGGGAAAGGCGAACGGGACTGAAGGATTGGGTGGCCCGCAGCTTCTTAACATTGAGCTGAAGGAAAAAGGTACGGACAAGCCTGTCGGCGGAGTCGCGCTAACCATCAAGGGCAGTGCCGGGAAGTTCGACAAGCAGACGACCGGGAACGATGGCCGGGCCATCATCAAACTGCCCAAGGACGAGTTGCAGTATTTGTCGGTGGAGACTTCGCTGGATGGCTGGGTGCCGATGGCCGTGTATTGGCACAAGAGCAAGGGCAGCGACCGTCCGCCGGAGAGGATTGCCATCGAGATGGAGCGAGCGACATCAATTAGCGGGCGTGTAGTCGATGATGCCGGTCAGCCGGTGGCGGGGGCGACCGTGGTACTGCACGTTCGTAAAAAGTACCCGCGATCCAAGCAGCGGGTGAATGTCATCTATGAGTTTGTGAAGACGGATCAGAACGGCAAGTGGTCGTGCGGTCTGGTGCCGGCCGAGTTTGACAGCATCGACGTCGGGGTCTTTCACCATCGCTATGCCAGCGGGCAGAGCGGGTATGGGTGTTATCCGATGGAGGAGTTCAAGCCGGTTTCGGCATTGCGCGATGGCACTGCCACGCTGAAGCTCGAACGGGGTGTGCTGATCGAGGGTGTGGTGCGCGGCAGCGATGGCAGGCCGATTGCCAAGGCCAAGGTGGGATACGGCAGGGATCGGGTTTGCTCCAACGTGATACCGGAACAGGAGACGGACGCCGAGGGCCGCTTTGCCTGTGGCGCCAAGGTGGGCGATACGGCGGTGATCACGGTCAAGGCGCCGGGGTATGCGCCGGAAATGAAGCAGTTCATCGTGACCCGGTCGCCAGACCCGCTGGTCTTTGATCTCCAGCCCGGGCACGTGCTGACGGGGCGGGTGGTGGATGAACATGGTAAGCCGATCAGCGGCGCCACCATTTTCACGGACACTTGGCGCGGGGGGCGGACGCTGAATACGCATTTGGAGAGCGATGCCGAGGGGCGTTTCACGTGGAAGGAAGCGCCGGCGGATGAAGTTTACGCCGACATCTACAAGTCGGGCTACGCCGATAACCGCCAAGTGGCGATCAGCACCGGCAGCGAAAACCAAGTGGTCCTGCATGGCCCGACGGTGGTGAAAGGGACAGTAGTGGATGCCCAGACCCGTGAGCCGGTGCCCGCGTTCCGCGTCGTCACCGGGATAGGCTGGGGCGATGGCAGGCCGATCTCTTGGGAACGGCGGTCGGCCTCCGATGACGAGCAATCGCAGGGGAAGGAAGGAAAGTTCGAGGTGAGTTTCGGGTATCCTTATCCGCAACAAGCCATCCGGATCGAGGCTGAGGGGTATCTGCCAGCCAATTCCGAGCCGTTTGCGCCGGATGGCAAGGAGAAGAAGCTTTCCTTCAAACTGGTCAAAGGCGAGGGGATCAAGGGCATTGTGCGCGGGACCGATGCCAAGCCGGTGGCTGGGGTGGATGTGGTGATGGTCACACCGTCGAGTGGCGTGCAGATTCAGAATGGTCGGCTGCCGGAATATGCCCTCAGAGATGTGGTGCTTGTGGTCAGCGGCGCGGATGGATCGTTCAGTTTCCTGCCGCAGACAGATGCGTTTCTACTGTTGGCGATCCATGACAGCGGCTATGCCACGGTGACAGATGCGGAGTTGAAGACCAATTCGCAGATCACGTTGAAGGCGTGGGCCACGGTCCAAGGAGTTGTCAAAGCGGGAACTAAGCCGGCGGCGAAGCAGGCTCTGTGGCTGGGTTACATAGATCCCGGCGAATATGACCCGAAGAAACCGAGAGTTTTTGCATATCACAACTTGGCGGCAGATGAGAACGGGCGGTTCCGGTTCGAGCGCGTGATGGCGGGGAAAGTGTCGGTGGCTAAGGCGATCAAGATCAGTGACCAGATGACCAGCTATTCGTCTGGGACAAACGCGCTGGTGGAGCCGGGGAAGACGGTGGAGGTGACCGTTGGCGGCTATGGCCGGCCGGTACTGGGACGGATCGAGATCCCGGCGGATCTGAAGAAAGGCTCATGGATGATCGGGGATGCGAGCCTGAGGACCAATGTGAAGATGCCGAAGTTCGAAATCCCCGAGGAAGTCCAGAAGATGACGATGGAGGAGCAGGCGGCGTGGTATGAGAAGTGGAAGCAGACGCCCGAGGGCAAAGCGATGCTGGAGGAAGAGCGCAAGGCCATCGAGCAAATTAAGAGCTTCGCTGTGCGCGTTGAGGGGGATGGGAGTTTCCGCGCGGATGATGTGACGGCGGGCGCGTACACCCTGCGCATCACGCTCGCCGATCTGCCGAAGGTCCGGCAGTGCGGGCCGGGCGATGAGATCGCCGCGGCGACTCACGAGTTCACGATGCCGCCGATCGCGGGCGGCGTGAGCGATGTGCCGCTCGATCTGGCAACGCTGCCGGTTGCGCGTATCAACCGGCTGAGGGTTGGCGATGTGGCGCCGGCGTTTGTCTTTAAGACGCTCGATGGGAAAGAAATGAAACTGGAGGACTTCAAGGGCAAGTACATCCTGCTGGACTTCTGGGCCACTTGGTGCGGGCCCTGCCGCGCTGAGACGCCGCGCCTGAAAGCTATCTACGACGCCTTTGGCAAAGACGAACGGTTTGTCATGATCGGGCTGAGCATGGATGAAGCAGTGGATGCACCCAAGAAGTATGTCCAAAACAACGGCATCAAATGGGTGCAGGGTTTCCTGGGGCAAGGGCCGGCCAACCAAGCGGTACCGAACCTGTACGGGGTGCGCGGCATTCCGTCGATTTGGCTGATTGGACCGGACGGCAAGGTGATCGCCAAGGATTTGCGTGGGGAAGAGATTAAGACGGCGACGGCGGCGGCGATGAAAAAGTAGAACGGCTCGACCTCACCCGCGTGCGCTTGGAGCGCACCGGACGGCGGTGGGGGGAGTTCCCCGGCAAGGAGCAAAGTTTTTCATAGTGGAACGGGCGTCTCGCCCGTTCACTCGGGTCACGATGAAGACGGGCGAGTCGCCGACGCGCAAAAGCCGCTATGGCGACGGCGCGACGCCCGTTCTACTATCAGAACTCGAACTTGATTCCCGCCAGCCGCTTTTCAATCTCACTGACGACGCGTCGCTCATCGGCTTCGTTCTTGGCGATGAACGTCACTGACAGCCGCAGGTACGCTCCCGCGTCGTCCCAGGGGACGGTGGAGATCAGTTTCTCGGTGATTAGCCACTGGGATACGTCCTCCGCCGTCTTGAATTGCCTGCGCGCGCCGTCGGGCGCGATCGCCGCACGCGGCGCGCGCACATACAGGTAGAACGAACCGTTCGGCTTGCGCGCATCGAACCCGAGTTTCCGCAAGCAGGCGACGAGCGCTTCCATGCGGCGCGAATACTTGGCCGCAATCTTCTGCGTGATTTCCGGATGCTCCAACGACGCCGCACACGCCTTCTGAATCGCGAGGAACTGGCCGCTATCCGTATTGTCCTTGCAGTCGCCATACGCCTTCACGAGCAGCGGATTACCCACGACGAAGCCCAGCCGCCAGCCGGTCATGTTGAAGGCTTTGCTCATCGAATGCAGCTCGACGGCCACCTCTTTCGCGCCGCGCACGCTGAGGATCGACAGCGGTCTGCCTTCGAATACCAGCGCCGCATACGCGGCATCGGAGACGATGACCAGACTGTGCTTGCGCGCGAAATCCACCGCGTGGACGAAAAACTCCGTTGTCGCGCTCGCGCCGGTCGGGTTGTTCGGATAATTCAACACCAGCACCTTCGCGCGGCGCAGCACGTCGCGCGGGACCGAATCGAGATCTGGCAGAAAACCGTTTTCCTCCGTGAGCTTCAGGTCGTACACCTCGCCGCCGTACCACTTGGCGTGCGTGCCGAACACGGGATAACCGGGCACGGTCATCAATGCCACGTCGCCGGGATTGATCAGCGCGGCGGGCAGAATGGACAAAGCCGCTTTGCTGCCCATGCTGTGGATGATTTCCGTGTCGGGATCGAGGCCGCTGATGCCGCAGACGTTTTTCATCCACACGGCGGCGGCGCGGCGGAATTCCGGGCCGCCGTTGTCGGCGTAACCGCGGTTTTCGGGTTTGGCGGCTTCCGCGCACAACGCGCGCACGCTGAGCGGGAACGCCATTTCGTCAGGCTCACCGACGCCGAGGTCGATCAACTCGACGTCGGGATGCGCGGCTGTCGCCAGGCGTTTGGCGCGTTTGATCTTCTCGAACTTGTAGATGGCCGTGCTTTTGCCGAAGCTCTTGCCGCCGATGCGGTCGGCAAACAGTCCTTGAATGAAGGAATCGGTCATAAGTCGCGTCGAATAGACACAAAAAGGTTTTGAATGTCAATGCAGCGGCGCGACGCATCTAGGCACTGCCGACGCTGCGCTGACTGGTAGGGCGCGACCGCCGGGCGCGCCGCGTTCTTGCAGAAGTTCGGACGGCCCGGCGGTCCGTCCCTACCAACGACTCATCAATATCTCGGTGGTGGTGTCCAGATGCGCCCAATGCAGCGGGACGACGCATTTTCGCCGTGACGACCGCACCCGTGCCGGCTAATGATGGAGTTGTGGAAGTCATCCGCACAGTTAAAGAGATGAACGCCGCCGCGGCCGCCCTCAAGCGGTCGGGGCGGCCACTGGCTCTTGTGCCGACGATGGGGGCGTTGCACGAAGGGCATGCGGCGTTGATCCGCAAAGCGCGCGAACAAGGCGCAACGGTCGCCGTCAGCATTTACGTCAACCCGTCGCAGTTCGGCCCAAAGGAGGATTTCAAACAATACCCGCGCGACCTCGACGCCGATCTCGATCTCTGCATACGCGAGTCCGTGGACGTTGTGTTCGCGCCGTCCGACGCGGAGATGTATCCCGGCGGCGTGGACGGCGATAACTCAACACGCCAGAGTTCGACGTGGGTTGAGGAGACGGCTCTCGCGAAACGCCTGGAAGGCGAACGGCGGCCCGGACATTTTCGCGGTGTCTGCACGGTGGTGGCTAAACTCTTCGATATCGTGCGGCCGGATGTTGCGGTGTTCGGCCAGAAGGATTACCAGCAGTTCAAGGTCGTGCAGCGCATGGTGCGCGATCTTTGCTACCTGATCGAGATCGTGGCCGCCCCCACGGTGCGAGAACCCGACGGCTTGGCCATGAGCAGCCGCAACCGTTACCTCAGCCCTGACCAGCGCGCCCAATCGCTGGTTTTATGGAAGGCGTTGAACCGCGCCCGCGAACTGTTCACCAGTGGTGAACGCAGACCACAGCGATTGGAGACAGCGATGGCCCAAGTCGTCGCCACGGTTCCCTCGGCACGCTTGGACTATGCGGAAGTTGTTGACGGCGAAACGCTGGAGCCAGTTTCGGTCGTGCAGCCCGGCAACGCCGCTCTCATTGCGTCGTATGTCGGCTCGACGCGCCTCATTGACAACCTCGTTTTGTGAGTATTGCGTCCACCCTAGTGAGGGCGTGTTGCCGGTTGCGGTTCGTCATTCTTACCTGTTCCACAACTGACCCGCGATTGGGCGCGTTTTGATACTGCCGCCGAGATATTGATGAGCCGTTGGTAGGGACGGACCGCCGGGCCGTCCGAATTTCTGCAAGGACACGGCGCGCCCTACCGGTCAGCGCATTTGGTGGTGCCGAGATGCGCCCCCCGCGATTCGATGCACGAAATAACTCTTGCAAAACGTGAAAGTCTTTGGCCATACTGCGTAGCGGTTGTTATAGCAGTCTGTCACCACGGTCGGGAAATGGTGCGAGCGGGGGGACCGACCGAGTTTGGATTGAGGAACAGTCATGGTGAAGTTCGTAGGCAGGAGTGACCGCTGGATGGAAGTCGCCGTCTGGGGATTTGCTGTCCCGCCACAACCGCCGGACCGAAAGTGGCACTTGCCAGTAACATTGGTAGAAGAACAACATCAAGAAGGAGAATCCACAAATGCGTACCCAGATTCACAGCCGGAGAAGCGCTTTTGGTTTATTGGGTTTAATCCTGTTGCTGTCCAGCGTGGGCGCCGCCTTGGCCCGCAGCAGTGCGCCCACCAATACGCTGACGTTTTCGGAGTCGTTGAGAGATAAGGTCGTTTGCGCCAAGGAGGAAGGCGACTGGTACTGTGACATGTTCACCGGGGATAGTTTCACCATCTCAGCCACGATCTTGCTGGCGGGTGTGGACATCACCAACTTCGACCAGGACACGTCCTTTGACCTGAGCGTGGGCGAACTCGACGTCAGTCATATCCTTGGCGACGATCCGCACTACGCGACGAACAAGACCAGCGCCACCTTTGTTGAAACCTACATCGACGACAATGACAAATCGCATGTGTACCAAACCACTAAACTGAAGTGGACAGCCAAACAACTGACCGTCACCATAACGGGCAAAACGTCGGACATTGACACTTCGGATCTGACGCCTATCATGGCGGACAGCTACGATGGCAACGACTCCGGTCCGATTAACGACACGACCGGCGGCAGCGTTGATTTGGGGGATGCCAGCGTGACCTTCGACACGGTGACCGTCACGGGCACGGTGGCGACCAAGGATGTGATTGCGAAAGATGAGAATGAGTTTTGGCCCTCGACCGTCAAGATCAAGGGGGTTGGCGTTGGCGCGTCCTCAATTGTCACCCCGACCAATGCCGTTACCATTGCCTCCCGCCCAGCACTAGGGCGCTGAGCGCCAGCGCAGCGAGGTTACACTTGGAGAGAAGCGACAACGCAAGGCCAGCGCGATCAGTGGGCTTGGTGGGACGCACGACGCGTCTTGATCCTTCCCTGATTACATGTCTGTTTGTGCTGTTGGCTTGGCTCGCACCCGCTGTTGGAGCGGACGCGCCCGATTTCATCTTGCTGAGTATGTCCGGCGGTCTGGTCGGCGGCCAGACGGAACAGAGCCGGGTGTTCTATGTCGAACGGACCGGTACGGTCCAGTCGTGGACTGAGACCTCCGATGACCGGCTGCTCGAACTGCACACTGGCGCCGCCGAGCCGAACCGCCTGTTCGAGACGGCGGAACGCGCATTTCAAGTTCCGGCGGAGTCGCCGCCCGCTCCGCCGCCCGGGCCGGAGAAGGCGCTCGAGCTGCCGGAATATTTCCCGCCGCGCGTGTTGCTGCAGGTGCGGCTCAACGGGAGGGAAGCAAGCTGGATCGGCGCGAAAGACACGGCGCCAGCGGCTTGGCGCGAGTTGCTGGGGCAGTTGCTGGCGTGGCGGGACGGCGATGCCACGCTGAAGCGCGCCGCGCCCGGTCGTTACCTCCGCGCAGAACTGCTATCGGCCAACGTCGTGGAGTTCATGCGCGAAGCGAAGTTGATCCAGGATCTCAGCCCCGACGAGCTGGCCACGCGACCGTGGATTCAGGAAGCAATCGCCCGGCCGCATGCGTTGCGGGCGCTCGGCACCCAGGACAATCCTTTCGCCGGGCTTCGCCAGCCGAAGGGTGATCCGGCGCGCGCCCATATAGCGGTGAACGCGCAGTGCTATCTATTGCGGCTCTTAACCTATAACCCAACCCCCGGCCAAGCGCCGGGCAAGGAGACAAGCAAATGAACGCGAGTAAGAAACAACTATGGTGGATTGGTTTGGTGTTGTTTGCCGCCCTGGCAGCGGCCAGCATACCCGCACGGGCGGGTGATCATTGGTTTTCCCGAAACACAGAAACCAAGCCAGCGCCCCGAGCACTTTACAGCAGAAGCAATGTGGTCAAGGCCACGGCTGGTTCGTCGGTCACGTTTGACATTGTCGTCTCGTTGTACA
Organism: Verrucomicrobiia bacterium; assembly: GCA_050013395.1. Classification (GTDB taxonomy): domain Bacteria; phylum Verrucomicrobiota; class Verrucomicrobiia; order Palsa-1439; family Palsa-1439; genus JBEKZD01. The sequence continues at coordinate 11,890 of JBEKFI010000031.1, forward strand.
CCAACCGCACCACCGTAGCGGAACGCGCGCCTTACGAAGCCATCTTCAATTACTTCGCTCAGGCGCTCTACGAAGAAAGCAACGGCGCGCACAAGCTCGGCACCGTGCGCATTTACACCAAAGGCAAACACGCCAGTTCAAGCGACATCCTGTGGACCGAACGCGGCTGGCCGTGCGCCGACGCCGCCGGCTATGGCACCAGCGGCAAGCACATCTACTTCTTTGATGTGTTCCAAGACGGACATGGCACCGGCAGCGACCTGAACTTTCTCGGTGCCGGCGAAGCCGAAGGCGGCGGCTACACTCTCGGCCACGAGTGGGGGCACTACACGTATGGTCTCTTCGACGAATACCGCGGCGACATCGAATACCGCACGAACAATTGGATTACCATGCCTTGGGACACGGACACGCCCGTGACCAACGCCGTCATGGACAGCCAGTGGAACGCCAAAGGCGGCCACTATGCTTGGCTCAACTATTCCACACCGCTCGACGATACGCATAACACCGCCCAGTTCCGCGCCTACGGCGCCAGTTGCTGGGAAGTGCTTGCCCGTTCCACCGCCGATGACCCGCGCACTGGTGCCCGCGTGAACCTGCCGACGCGCACCTACTGGCCCTATCTTGGCACGTTCGCGCCCGGTTCCAACGAATGGCCCAGCATTGAATTGCCCGCCGGCATCGCCACCGCCACCAATGCTCTGAAGATTATCTGGATGTCCGATGATGTCGCCATGCAGATCGTCATTGACGCCTCCGGCAGCATGGACTCCGATAACAAGCTCCTGTACGCCGAGAATGCCGCCAAGACGCTTGTGGACATCGTGCCGCTGCCCGACTCCAACAGCCCGCCCACCGTTGCCATCGGCGTCATTGCCTTTGACGATACCGTCAGCGTCGAGCAGCCCTTGACGCTGATTGACTCGCAAGCAACGAAAGACTCGATCAAGGCCGTGATTGACGCCATTTATAAGGACGGCATGACTGCCATCTACGACGCCGCTCAGACGGCGCTGGACGGATTGCTCGGCTACAGCAGCACTGGCGGCACCGATGACATGGGCAAGGTGACATTCCTTCTGACCGATGGCCAGGACAACAGCAGCGCAATTTCACTCGATGACCTCATTGCCAATTACCAAGCGGCCAAAGTGCCGATTTTTACCTTCGGTTTTGGCTCCGATGTCGATGACGTGACTTTGGGTTACATGTCCAGTGAGACCGGTGGCCGGTACTACTTCTCACCGGCGAGCCAAGCCGACATCCAGCGCGCGTTCCTCGATGCCAACCAAGTCGCCACCGACATCCAAGGTCTGACCAGTGGCACCCCCAGCGTCGCACCGGGCGCGACGGTGACCAGCACCTTCTCGGTTGACAACACCGCCGCCACACTCACCATCATCGTCACTCACGACGGCGGTACGAATGACTTCGACCTCGTGCTCATCGAGCCGGACGGCTCCACCACGCACGCCCCGTCAAGTTGCGACAACAGCGCCGGCACGACCACGCTCTGCACGTTTACCGTTCAAGCCCCGACTACCGGCACCTGGACACTGCGCTCCAAATCCAACTTGGGCAGCACGTCCAGCCTGTCGTTCAACGTTCAGACCTCGTCGAAGCCCTTGGTTACCTACAGTCTGAGCATTGCTTCGCTCGGTGGCGCTGCCGTCCAATACCCGCAACCGATCGCGTTGATCGCCACGCTCAGCCGCGGGCTGCCGATTGCCGGAGCCAACGTCTCGGCGTTTGTCACGCTGCCGGACGGCTCGACTCAAACCGTGGCCTTCGCCGACAACGGCGTGCCGCCCGATGCCCGCGCCAACGACGGCGTGTACAGCGCGCTGTACATCCCCACGCAGAACGGCACCTACCGGTTCACCGTCTCGGCCAACAACGCCGCTGGCACCGCGCTCCTGACATACTCCAGCACACAGCCGTCTGTGAATCAAGCGGGTGATTCCCGTCCACCGGCGGACAGCGCTCCGATCACGGAGGACTTCCAGCGCCAAGCCAACCTCCAGATCCAAGTCAGCGGTGTGCAGTACGACGACCACGGCAACGACGCCGGCTCGGCCACGGTGTTGCCGCCGACCAATACCAACATCGTCGGCCGCATCGACTACAGTGGCGACGTGGACTTTTTCGAGGTTGACATGCCCACCGTCACCAGTTCGGTGGTCGTGCGCGTCAGCAACCTGGCGTCCGGCATCCAACCCCTGCTCAAGATCTACGGCAGCGACGGCACCACGCTATTGGGCCAGGGCGACCTGACCAACGCCGTCTCCCCTGCCGGCTACATCGTGCTCCAGGTCGATCACGTTGCGGGCGCCACCCTCTACGCTGCTGTCTCTAGCACGACCACCGGCGGCACCTACGAAATCAGCGCCGGCCCGGCGGTGGCGAGTGATGCGGCGCCGCAACAAACGTTCAACATCTGTTTGCATGACGATAGGACTCACAGTTTCCTGCAGATTGATTCCGGAACGGGCGACTACAAGTTCACCAGTTGCACCGACGCATTCACTCTTTCCGGCACCGGGATCATCAGCATCAAGAAAGCGGTCTTGAAGTTGACCGACAAGAAGACGGATCGGAAGCTCACCGCCAGCCTGAACCAGACGAAATATAAAGGCACCATGAGCCTTTCCGCGGTGATCCAGACGACACCAAAGAAGAAGTCCAAGACCTACAAGATCAGCGACAAGATCACCACAAACAACACCTGCACTTGCCCATAACGGCTCCGACTTGTGTGCGCCTCGCCGTCTCGCAGCGCGGCGGCGAGGCAACACAGGTCGAATCGCCCACCCCGAAACACTGGAACCACGGCAGGAAGTCAAACCCGGGGACATCGCTCTCATCGCGCCATTCGTCGGCGCGACGCGTTTGATTGATAATCACAGTTTCGATTTTCTTGTGAGTGGCAGGGGTGTCACTGAAAGGGATGAACACAATCTTGCCGTAGGCGGCGGCAAGTCGGTTCCCCGGTCGTGTTTCTCATCGGCGGACGCAAGAACCGACACGGCGAGCGCCCCGCGTTTTCGAGGCACCCGCCGCATCGCGTGTTTCCATTTCGACAGACCCGATCCCGTTGCCTAGCCCGGATTATTCACGATGCGCTTAAACAACCCACAGTGTTTCACTGCTCGAACCCTCACCCTGACCCTCTCCCTTGGGAAGGGAGAGGGGAGATCTCCTCTCCTCGCCTTGCCCCGAAAGCTTTCGGGGTTGACGGGGAGAGGATTAAGGTGAGGGGTTGCCGGACGTTTCAGGTGGTTCATGAATAGGTCAGGCTAGGGACCGAGGAAGTCCATCAGGTCAGCCGTACCTTTTTGGCCGAGGAATTGGTAGCTGATCGTACCGGCTGTGGGGTCCCACGTCGTGCCCGTCTTGACGAGCGTCATGCCTTTGATCGAGACCTTAGTTTTCTTATCCACTGCGTTGGGCACGATCGTCATATTCGTGCCACCTTTGAACGACAGCGAGTAGCCCTTGGCCGAATACTTGGTCTTTTTTGCGGGGAACGAGATCTGCTCGCCATTGGGCAACGTGAGCAGCGCCGAAGCCGTGATGTAAGGTTTGCCCTTCGCAGGAGTTGTGCTCGTGATGTTGAGCTCGATATTCCAGCTCTTGTGAATATGGCTGGCCGCGTCAGGCGACACGGGCACTTTGAGCTCTGCGTTCTTCTGCTCATACGACAAAGCGCCGATATTGGCCTTGTAGGTGGCGGTGGTGGCGGTCACGCCATTGGTGCCGCCACCGATGTCGCTCACGGCGACCGGGCCTTTCCCGGAACCGCTGGCGGTGGTATCAAAGCCGTCAATGGTGCCTTCGAACTTCCCTTTCAATTGTGCGTCCGGCCGGTTGGTGACCGTGGTGACTGCCCCGATGATGCCAGTGTCAATCGTGGCGTTGCCGGGGCTGCCACCTGCGGGAATAATCCCGTCGACGGTGCCCATGCCCGACAGTTTGCCGGACTCATCCTGTGCCACAGTCACGTTGTACTGGCGCGGGTGTTTGGTATAGACCGTCGTGCCGGTGTAGGTGCCGGAAAGATCGGTGATGGCGGTGAGTGACGGATTGTTCGTCGGGAAGGAGAACCCGAATGCTCCGGTGGGATCGATCACTGGCGGCGTGCTGCCGCCGGAGAAGATCACGACGAGCTTTTTGGAATTCTCCGATGGCCCGTACCAAGTGTGCTGGTTGTTATCCGGTCCGGACAGCGACACAGGACCCTCGTTGTCGATCACACTCACTATGCTGCCGTTCGTATTGGGTATAAATTCCAGGAACACAATTGTGCTGTCCATCGTGTACGTGAAGCTGCCGCCCTTTCCAGTGAGCGTACCGTAGCCGGGGGGGACGTCCGTCGACCACACCACCTGACCCGAGCCGGTGGGGGTGATTTTGACGGTGAATGTGCCCGCGAAACCCGTGGCCCAAGACGCGAGCATCAACACGCCGAGAACCCACGCGAGCGTTCGGCGCGACTGAGATGGTTTTTGAATCATGATCGGTCCTTTCTGTTGGTTTGGTTGGTCGAGTTAGTTTTGCGTCCGCAATCCATTCTGGGCGACTATGGCGACTTGGGGCCGCGCGCTACGCGCAATGACCGCCAGCGCGTCCTGCGCCGCCGCGGTCCGCGCCCGCCGCAAGGCAAACACGGCGCGCATTTGGATGTTGAGACTGTTTTCCGAGGTGGCGATCTTCAGCAACTCCGGTACGATTTGCTGGTCGAAGGCCGCGGCAGCGGCCGACGCGGGCTGCAAACCGGCGGCGCGGCCGAGGGCATTGAATCCAGCCACGCGCGCAGCAACGTCGTCCTCCGCCTTGATCATCGGCAGCAACCGCTCGGCCGGGATGTTCGCCTGCGGCAACAACGCTTCGTACAGACGACGACGGACATCGGCCTCCGTCTCCTGCTCCGCCAGACCTGTCAGCGTTGGCCCGAGGTACTGGTCGTCGAAGTGGGCGCTGATTGCCCAAGCCGCCGAGGCCCGCACATCGGCATCGGCATCGCCTTCGGCCAGTCGCAGCAGAAACGGGACAACTTCCCTGGTGGAATAGGCCAGCGATTCTACCGCGACCACGCGCATTTCTGCGGGGGTGTCGGGCGCCGTGAGGTACTGGCCAAACAGGTCCGCAACCGTCGGGAACGGGAACTTGCCCAGGCTGTTCAGAATCTGCGTCGCCACGTCATCTTCCGGGACCTGGGCAAATGCCGTGGCCAGCGCGTCGCGCGCGGCGGGCGTGGCGAGATCGCCCAGCCCGAATGCGGCTTCGACGCGCACCGGTTCCGAACGTTGCGAGTCCGCCAGGATCTCCGACAACCGCGGCACGATCTCAACCGCGCCCAGCGCACTCAGACCACGGATCGCCGCCATCACCACTTGCTCGTCGCTGTCGTTCAGCAACGGCAACAACCAGTCTTTGACCGCGGGATTGCCGGTGCTGCCGATGAGCTGCGCCATGAATGCCTTGTGTTCGGGCGGCGCGGTGCGAAAAACTTTCAGCAACGCCGCGACCGCCTCGGGCGAGCCGACCCGCGCCAGCCGGTAGGCATAAATCCGGCGGTCAGCCAGGCTCAGACGCTCGTCAAGAAACCGGGCGATGGTTTCCTCCAAGGTCAGCCCGGTCTTCATGTACAGCCTCTCGGCCCGTCTTCGTATGTAACCTTCGATCTGCCGGCTCAATGCATTCACGATCGGCTTGGTCACGACTCGTTGCGCGCCGGGCAGCAGCGAACGCTGGACATCATCACTCGGGAAACGGTTCTCGATCCACACGCTGCTCACCACGAGGCTCGCCACCAACAACAGCGCGCCCAGAACGATGCCCGCGCCGAGCAGGCATCGTCCGCCGAGGCTCTTCGGCAGCCACTTGAACGGTCGGGGAGTTGTCGGAGGGGTTTTCATAAGTCAGGCACGGTGTCAAGAGTTGGGGGCTGGCGGAGGAGGCCGGGAACGCGTCCGCGAAGAGCGAGAAACAGGGCGCCACCGCAGGAATTCGCAATCAAGTCGCGCAGGTTGTCGTCGTAGCCTCCGACGCCATTCTGTGGAATCGTCCGCGTCACCAGGTATTCGCAGATCTCGATGCACGATCCCAAACCCAGCGTCACCAGATAGATCGCGAACCGCGTGACGCCGTTGATCGGCACGCGTTTGATCCGGAAAACCTCCTGTACCGCCAGCGCGGCGAAAAATGCGTTGGCGAAGTGAACGTACTTGTCGTAGCGGATGCCGAAATAGATGTGGTCGTAGAGCCGTGCCCCACCAAAGTAAACCAGCCCACCGGCAAAATGAAGCATGATTCCCAGTTCGATAACGACCAGGAGCCATGCCGGATAGGCATAGCGTCGCAGCCAAATCCACAGCGCGGTGATCGCCAGCATAATCACCACCGCATAGAAGAAAAACTCGGCGATCCGTCCATTGCCCGCGTACTTCGTCCAACGGGCGTAGTACGCGAACACGCACATCAGCAGAAACAGCAGGAGGTTGAAGGCGAAGAATATGTCCACTCCGTTCAGGCGCGGCCCCGAGAAGAACTCGCTCGTGAGTGCTTCCGTACCAGCTCCTGTGCGTGGCACTGCCCGAAGATTCTGGTTGGAATTGGTCAATTCTGGTCCCTTCGTAACACGAGGCTCAACGGAATAGTCCCCTCTCATTTGAAGAAAGCCCCGAATACATGCCTTTCGCAGTCTCGCAGGTCCCTGCTTACTCCCCAAACATAAGATCGACAGTAATGCCAGGCGCGTCGCACAGTCAATAGTATTCCTGCCGGTGTGGCTGGCCGAGCGCATCTTCACACTGCCACCGGATTGTAGCCCCGAAAGCCTTCGGGGTAAGTCGTACCTCATCGGCCATCACAAAGGCCGCGAGCAGGCTCGCAGCTACAACCACCCTATCGGCTAGAAACAAGGGAAACAGGGTCACATCTTGGCATTCAACATTTGGCCATTGATGTCATTAGTGATTGTTGAATGACAAGCGAGCATTGCGGCGGCAGGGGAAGACTGGTAGGTTGATCACGCTTGGAGCGTGATTGAGCGGCAAGAGCGGACATGGACACCAACGGTCAACAGCACAATTTTGATTTCCTCGTCATCGGCAGCGGGATCGCGGGGTTGACGTTTGCGTTGAAGGCGGCGCGGGTGGGCAGCGTGGCGGTCATCACCAAGAAGCATCGCGCCGAATCGAACACCAACTACGCGCAGGGCGGCATCGCGGCCGTGATGGCGGCGGATGACTCGTTGGAGTTGCACGTGCGCGACACGCTGGAGTGCGGCGCGGGATTGTGCAAGGAGGATGTGGTGCGCACTATCGTGAGCGAAGGCCCGGCGCTGGTGCGGGAGTTGGTCGAACGGGGCGTCAAGTTCAGTGAAAGGGAGAACAACAGTCGGGACAAGCCGCCTGCGCGCCGAGCTGCCTCCGCCAAAGCAGCATTGGCTGCGGCGGCCGGGAGCCCCGGCGGCGGCGCGAATGTCGGTCCCGCAACAGAGTTCGACCTCGGACGCGAAGGCGGACATTCGCGGCGCCGCGTGTTGCACGCGGGTGACATCACGGGACGTGAGATCGAACGCGCGCTGCTCGCAGCAGTCGCGGCGGAGAAGAATATTGCCGTGTTCGAAGAGATGCTGGCGATCGACTTGATCACGACGCAGAAGGCGGGGCAGTCGGGCGCAAACCGCTGTCTCGGTTGCTACGCGCTGAACGAAAAGACCAATGCGGTCGAAGTGTTTGCCGCGAAGATCACGCTCATCGCAACGGGCGGTTCGGGCAAGGTGTATCTCTACACGAGCAACCCCGACATCGCCAGCGGCGACGGTCTGGCGATGGCCTACCGCGCAGACGCGGGCATTGCCAACATGGAATTCATTCAATTTCATCCCACCTGCCTGTATCACCCGAAGGCGAAATCGTTTCTCATCAGCGAAGCGGTGCGCGGCGAGGGCGCGATCCTGCGCGGCAAGGACGGAGAGCCATTTATGAAACGCTACCATCCAATGGCTGACCTTGCGCCGCGCGACGTCGTCGGGCGCGCGATCGACGCGGAGATGAAGAAAACGGGAGCAGAGTACGCGCTGCTCGACATCACGCACAAGGACGCCGACTTCATCCGGAAACGCTTCCCGAACATTTACGCCAAGTGCCTCGAGCTCGGCTACGACATGACACGCGAACCGCTGCCCGTCGTGCCGGCGGCGCATTACCAATGCGGCGGCGTGGTAACGAACGCGGACGGCGAAACGGAGATCGAAGGACTGTTCGCCGCAGGCGAGGTTGCATGCACGGGGCTGCACGGCGCCAATCGCCTGGCCAGTAATTCTCTGCTTGAAGCGTTGGTGGTCGCACACCGCGCGGCGCACGTTGCCGTAAAACAGCACTCCACACTCTCCGCTCCCGCCTCCGCTAAAGCTACGGCGGGCAAGCCACGCTCCACGCTCCCGCCGTGGGAAAGCGGCAACGCCGCCGACCCCGACGAACTGGTTGTCGTCACGCACAACTGGGACGAGATTCGGCGGTTGATGTGGGACTACGTCGGCATCGTGCGCACTGATAAACGCCTGCTGCGGGCGCGGGCGCGCATCCAGAACCTGCAGCGCGAGATCAATCAATTCTACTGGGACTACAAAGTCACGCCCGACTTGATCGAGTTGCGCAACCTCGCACTTGTGGCTGAGCTCATCATCGAGAGCGCACTCCAGCGAAGGGAGTCCCGCGGATTGCACTACACGTTGGATTATCCAAGCCTGCAGCCTGATGCGCGCGACACCGTGCTGCGAAAAGCCTGAGAGCACCTGACATAACTAGAAATCGTCTCATAAATGGTGGGACGGGCCTCCATGCCTCTCCAATCGCGCGCACAGGCAGGGACGCCTGTGCCACCAGAAGTTTATGAGACCCCTTCTTCCGGGCTAGCGTCCCTGACCTTCCTTCGTCAGCGGCGCGGCCTCAAAACTGACGCTCGTGACGTTGGCAGCCAGCCCTTTGGGCAGGGTGATGAGAAAATCGTCGGTGTAAAACTTGTTCGTCTCCCACCGCGCAATCGGCCATATGCCCTGGCCCAACGGCTTGAACAGAGAGGCGTAGCTCTCGGCTTCCCGTGTCCCTGTGTTTATTCGCGCGATGCAACGCACCGCCAGATCCGTGTTCGTGTGACCTAGAACCGTGCTGTAGGTTGTCGCGCGAACGATGTCGGAGTCGCGATCCTTGGGGGAGGGAACCTGGGTGAAAAAGAGATCTTCGATCCGTACGCCGCAACCGAGCTCAACGGTCTGCCGCTGTATGCCTTGCGGCAAGCCATCGCGTTCGACCAAGTGACGGGCGTCGAGCGCCGGGCCCCGGCGCGAATAGAGGAGAAGGCCATCTTCTGCGGCAATGAGATGCAGGTCGGGAATCGCTTCCGCCTGTCGCTGCAACTCGCGCAGGCGACCCAACCAACCCGAGTTGACAGCCGTCTGCCACAGGTCTTGCAGATCCAAAAACACGTAGTCAATGTCCGCTCGGATGGGAGGATCGGTGTAAAGATACCGTTGCTGGATGAAGCAGGCTGCGATTCGTCGAGTCGCAAAGAGAGAGCCATTCTGCTGGACCGGTTGTCCGATGCGCCGCACCAGCGGGAGGCGGCCGGGGGAACGATGGACGGCAAGCGTATCCTTGCTCCACGGTTGTGCGCCGAGAAAAAGTGAGAACACGCTACAGGTGACGGTAGCGCCCAGCAGCGCGGAGAAGCGGCGTGGCGCGTCCGATTCCTGCAGTGCGCGAACCAGCGCCCAGAACGCCACCGGCAGGAGAGCCGCCTGATAATGAAAACAGATGTTCTTCATGATCGGGCTCAAGCAGCAGAAGACGAATGTCAGCGATCCGACAAACAAAACCTGCGGCTTCTTCAACGGCAGAAACAGCAGCGGCGCCAGAAGTGCGGCGGCAAAGCAAAAGGAAGTGGAATCAAACAGTCTTCCCCAGAACAATCGCGGCCTAGTAAGCGGAGAGAGCAGGATTTCCCACTTCGTCTGACCAAGGTCGTAGAAGAAGCGTGTCATCCCGTACTCACGACCGCTGACGGCGGGTATGAGAAAAGAGCTCGCCAGCAGGAAATAGCCGAACGCAAGCGTCGCCAAGGTCACGCCAACGGTTCGCCGGCGTTCAAACAGCGCGAGGTACAGGCCAAACGTGCCGATGACGACGGCAGCTTCCTCCTTGATCAAGATCGCCCAAATGGCCATCGTCAGCGCCCAGCGTTGCCGCCCGTTCAGCCAAAACGCCAGGGCTGCAAAGTACAGTGGGAGGCAGAGATTGCCCCAACGAAAACCGTACGAAGAGCTGTACACAAACTGCGACGTGGACGGGTACACCAACCACACGAGCACGAGCAGCAGCGCAGCCGCTTCGTCCTTGAACGCGCGCCTGCCGATGACGTACAGCGGCGCGGTCACTCCGAACACCGCCGCGAGTTGCAGCAGAATCGTGAGCTTCAGATCCGGATAGACCAGCCACAACGGCAGGAACGGCAGGACCCCCGGGCAAACGTGGTCGTAGAACATGGGTTTGTCCGGGTTCACGCTCAGGAACAGTTCGCGTGGATTCGTCATCGCATTGAACATGAGTCGTGCGCTCTCACCGCAATCCGGATAACCGAGCGCGACGTCGTTCAGATACCGCACCTGCTCCCACCATTGACAAACCGCCAGGAATGCGACCGCGCCCCACACGCCGGCTCGGAGCGCTGCGCCGGCGCGCACGTGCGAAGCCGACCCGCTTCTCCGCAACCACAACAGGGTCGTCCAGCCACACACAGTGGCAAACAACATCATGTCGTACGTCTGAATGGGAAGATGCGCGAGCCTCTTGGCGAGGACGAGCGCCGAACCAGTCGCCAAGAGGGCGGCGGTGCACGCGGTGTCGCGGCATTCGCGCGTCCTTCCAGCCAGCACGACGAGTCTGGAAACGACGGCGACCAAAACGACGCCGAAGCATGCGAACTCAACAGACCCCGGCACGATTGGCCGCGCCACAAAATTCTCCGGCGAGTACCGATATCCGAGAAGCACCCAGAAGCTGCCAACCGTCGCTGCGCCGATGGCGACGACCGTAAAGGACCAGCAGAGTTGAACAGTTCGGTTTTGGCCGTCTGGCTGCACGAACGCGGAGCTTAGCGTGTGAACCCGCCGCTCTCAAGGCTTGAAAAGCTTTCGGTCGGCTGATAGTGTGCGCTGCGACCCCCGACGTGGGCGCGTAGTTCAGTTGGCTAGAACGCACGGATCACACCCGTGAGGTCATAGGTTCGAGTCCTATCGCGCCCACCAGCCTTTGCTCCGATGAGCATAGGGTGCATCGGAGCAAAGGTTGCCGCGCCGAAGCCGGCAGGGCGAAGGCGGGCACTTACTGTTACGCATTGGAGCTACGGCTCGGCAAGCCAGCACATGGAAAAGCCGACGGAGAGTTCACAGTCGTTCCATTACGTTTATATTCTCGAGAGTCTGGCGGAAGTAGGCAGATACTACATGGGCTCAACACAGAATTTGCGCGAACGTCTCGCTCGTCACAATCACGGGGAAGTAGCACACTCCTCGAAGTATCGCCCTTGGCGGATCAAGACGGCAATTGCATTCACGGATCGGCGTCGGGCGGTTGTGTTCGAGGGTTATCTGAAAACGGTATCCGGCCGGGCATTCGCGAAGAAGAGGCTGTGACGGTGACGCGACCCCTTTTTGCCTGTCTTCTGGCCGCGTTGGTCTTGCGGCTGGGATTTGTCTTCATCGGTTTCCCGCATCTCCAGGAACGCTGGCATCTGCGCGAGGATGGCGATGGCTATGGCGCGATTGCGCAGACCATCCGCGATGGACGTTACGACGACGTGACGCGCGGGCCGGTGTATCCGCTGGTCGTTGCCGTGCTCGGCCGGCCGCGGGCCGTGAAGGTTGTACAGGCGCTTCTGGACACGCTGACGTGTGCACTGGTGTTCTGGCTGGCGGGGAGGCTGATTCAACGTTCAGCCTTCAGCCTTCGGCCTTCGATTCTGGCCGCCTGGCTGTGGGCGGTGTATCCCCTGGCCATCTGGCGCGTGGCGTTCATCAACAAGGAAATCGTCCTCACATCCCTGCTGATGGCCTACGTATGCGTCCAGTTGACGGCTTGGCGCGACGATAAGCCGTGGCGCTGGCTTGCGGCGGGCGCGTTGCTCGGCGTGGTGAACCTGTGCAAGCCGACATTTCTGCTGTTGCCGTTGGTCGTGCTGGTGATGCGGCCACGGCGCGGTCTGCTGCTGCTTGCGGCGATGCTGGCCGTCGTCGCGCCGTGGACGGTACGAAACTGGCGCGTGACGGGCGGAGAATTCCTTCCTGTCGCGACCGAGCAGGGGGGGCTGACGACGTTCGTTGGCAATTACCGGCCGACAGCCGGGCTCTGGGAAGGAGCCGGCAAGATCAGATGGCAGGGCGAGGTCGAACGAATTAAAGGGCAGAACACGGGAGCGTCGGTGGTGGCACTTGACCGCGCGTTCTATCGCGAGACGTGGAAACAGATGGCTGCTGACCCACTGGTTGCCGTGGAACTGATAGTGCGCAAGTGTGGGCGGTTCTGGTTTCTGAGCGCGGCGCGGCGGGAACAGGCGGCGAGCATCTCGATCCAAGCAACGTACTTGGCCCTGGCGGTGATCGGGTTGTGGCGGTGCCGGCCGTGGGGAACCGCACAAACGTTAATGGTGGTTCCAATTCTTTACGTGATGCTGGCGCATGCGCTGAGTTACGCGGATTTGCGGTTCAGTCTGCCGGTGATGCCGCTCGTGTGCGGGTTTGCCGCCGTTGGAGTGCGCCGATTCATGCGGAGCCAGTGACGAATTTGAGTCGGGGGCCGGAGGTCAGGGTTTGGGGCCGGCCGGATAAACAGAATCGATTTCCGCTTCGGCGAGTCGGGGCAGCCGCTGGTCTTTTCCGTTGAGGATGGGGCTGCGGATGGGCCACGCGATCTTCAGCGTGGGATCGTTCCACACGATCCCGCGATCGAGTTCGGGGGTGTACTCGGCGGTGGTTTTGTATCCGACGATGGCTTCGTCACTGAGCACGCAGTAACCATGGGCGAATCCCGGTGGAATGTAGAGCGCCCGATGATTCTGCTCGGAGAGATTCACACTGACGCACCGGCCGAAGGTGGGCGAACCACGGCGGATGTCCACGGCGACATCGAAGACGTCGCCACGCAGTGTGAAGACAAGCTTGCCTTGGGCAGCGGCGGTCCTCTGGAAGTGGAGTCCGCGCAGCACGCCACGGACGGAGCGGCAGAAGTTGTCTTGCACGAATGTCTCGGCAATTCCGGACGCGACGAACGCCGAACGCTTGTAGACTTCCCAGAACTGCCCCCGTTCGTCGCCAAACGCCGCCGTCTCCACCAGCACCACGTCAGCGATGGCAAGTTGTTGGAAAGTGAAGGGCATAGTCTCTCTCCGGCGAACCTCGGATGATCGCCTCGCGCCTCGATCTGCGATGCGCCAGTGCGCGCCACCCGCTTCCGGCAGCGCGAACCCTACGAAGCCACCGGCGGAAAGTCAATCCCGGCGCGCACTGCCCACCGCCGCGGCAACGATGAAAAGGCGGTCTCCCATGCCGAACGCGAGGATTTCCCGGTGCGGGCGTAACGGCAGTCGAGTGGCGAAGGGGAAGTACAGCGGCCACGTGGCGACGGTGACTGGCTCAAATCCAACGCCTCGCACCATCTTTTTCAACTCGCTTGGCGCGAACACCCAGTTGTCCGCGGCGGCAGCCTTTGGTAAAAGCTCTCGCCCATTGCCGGTCTGACCTGTTAAGGTGCGCACAGTTATGGCTGGGACGTTGCGCAGGAATTTTCTGAATCTGCTGGTGGCGCGCGGGCTGACGTTGGCGTTGGCGCTGGTCAACGCCGTGCTGCTGGCGCGCTATCTTGGTCCCAAGGACTACGGGCTGTACAGCTACGCGTTCAGCGTCACGACGATTGTGTTTGGCCTGGCCGATTTGGGCTTGTCCAGCCATGCGGTGCGACTGCTGCGGCTGGAGCCGGCGCGTCGAACAACACTGCTGAATGCCTTTGCGCGCTTGACCAACACGGTGAGTCTGCTGCTCAGCGCGGCGGTCATCGTCCTAGCGTGGATGCTGGTGACTGACCGTCTGACGCGCTGGGCGTTGACGCTCGTGTGCCTGCCGCAATTCTTCCGTGCCGCCGCCGTGCCAGTACGGGCGTTGTTGGCGAGCGAGGAACGGATTCCCCAACTCGGCTTGCAGGAACTGGCCATTCGCGCGGGGACGTTGTTGTTGTTGCTGGCGACGATGTTGTTAGAGCAGGGTGTGCTGACGATGGTGTGGGTCTCGGCGGTCCCGATGCTGGCCAGTTACGCCTATCTGCGACACCGCTATTGGCCGTCTGACTCCGGGTCGTCAGTGGCGCGCAACGAATTAGCGGGGTTGTTACGGCAGGCTTGGGCGTTCACCTTGTATGCGCTGTTCTACGCGGCATATTTTCAAATCGATGTGGTATTGCTGGAGAAACTGCAACCGTTGACAAATGTAGGCTACTACGGCGCGGCGACGCGTTTTATCTATCCCTTGCTTCAAGTGCCGTCGGCCTTGATGACTTCGGCGTTTCCGCGGCTGGTGGCGGTGGCGGATTCGCAACGGCGGCAGTTTAACCTGAAGTTGCTGATGACGCTAGTGGGAGCGGGCGTGTTGCTCGCGGTTTGTTTGGCTGGATCGGCCCCGTGGCTGTTGCCGCTGCTGGTGGGCGAGCGGTACGCACCCGCCGTGCCGACGCTGCAAATCATGTCGGCTTACGTGCCGCTGACGTTTGTGCAGGCGTTGGGAATGAACCTCCTGCTGGCTTCCGGACGGATCCGTGCGCTGGTGGGTATCTACGCGGTCGGTCTCATTGCCAACGTCGCCCTGAATCTGTGGCTGATTCCCCGGTACGCGCACAACGGCTGTGCGGTTGCCACGGTCGCGGCGGAGGCGCTGGAAGAGGTTGAGCCGAAGATGCAGAAGGCGCTGACGGATCTGCTCGATTCTGAGCACGTCGCGGGGATTGTGGAGGAGATGGACCCAGCCGCGGCGGCGGACTTTCTGGCGGAGCTGCCGGATGAGCGGTCGGAGGCGATTCTGGAAGA
>JBEKFI010000032.1:0-30388 GCA_050013395.1 Verrucomicrobiia bacterium
TCCTCTTTCGTCCAGCTCCCACCTGTCGATTTGATGGCGAGACTGAGCAGGGATTCCTCGTTGAAGGCAGACCGGCCGACGCTCGCGACGGTGCGACCGTTGTTCATGACCACGATCCGGTCGCAAAGCCCCATCAACTCAGGCATGTACGACGAGATGTAGATGACGCCGGAGCCGGTCTGCGCCAGTTGGTTGATCAGGGCGTAGATTTCCTCTTTGGCGCCCACGTCGATGCCGTTGGTCGGTTCGTCCATGATGAAGATGCGCGACTGATTGGCCAGCCACTTGCCGACCACCACCTTCTGCTGGTTGCCGCCGCTGAGGTTCCTGACCCTCTGCTCGGGTGACGGCGTGCGAATCGACAGTTTCTCGATGTACCTGTCGGAAGTCTGCTGCTCGCTCGCCGTGCGGATGAACCCCATCCATCCCTGCTTGCGGTACACCGGCAGGTTGAGGTTGTGTCTGACGGACAATTGCAGCGCCAAGCCCTGTCGTCGCCGGTCTTCCGGCACCAGGCTCATCCCGTGGTCGATGGCCTGGCGCGGATTCCTGAGGACGGCGACCTCACCGCGAATGGCAATCGCGCCGCCGGTGATCGGATCGCCGCCGAACAGCGCGCGAGAGAATTCCGTCCGCCCGGCACCGACCAAACCGTAGATGCCGACAATCTCCCCCTCGCGGACGGTGATCGAGCAATCGTTCAACCGCTCGTTGGTGATATGCTCGGCGTGGAGCAATTCGTTGCCGATCTTGCGGGTGGGATCGTAGTGGCTGCCCGTCAACTCCCGGCCGACCATCATCGTGATCAATTGTTGTTCGGTTGCCCCAGCCGTGACGGCATCACCGGCATACCGACCGTCCTTCAGCACGGTGACGGTGTCGCAAATCTCGAAAATCTCCTCCAGCCGATGCGAGATGTAAATGATCGCCAGATGCTTTTGCTTCAGCAAACGGATCACGCGAAACAACTCATCGACTTCGCGTTCCGCCAGCACGGCGGTGGGTTCATCGAAGATCACCACGCGCGCGTCCCGCGAGATTGCCCGCACAATCGCCACCATGCCCTGTTGCGAGGCGTTGAGATCCTTGACGCGGTCGGAAGGATCGATCGCTTCATGATAACCGATCTCGGCCAGAACTCTTCGGGTCTTCTCGAGCAGCGCCCTCTTGCTGACCAAGCCAAGCCGGGAAGGAAAACAGCCCATCCAGATGTTTTCGGCAACGGTCAGATGCTCGGCGAGAAACAGATTCTGATACACACACGCGATGCCGAGCCGTTCGGAAATCGCCGGCGTCATCCTGTGGACCTGTTGGCCGTCGATGAAGACCTCGCCTGAGGTGCCGGGTTCCGCACCAGTAAGAATCTTCATCAGGGTGGATTTGCCGGCGCCATTTTCTCCGATCAACGCGCGGATTTCACCCTTGCGGACGCTGAAACTGACTTTGTCCAGCGCCTTGACGCCCGGGTACTCCTTGCAGATGTCCACCATCTGCACCATCACATTCTGATCGGTCACGTTGAATCCTTTCGGAAAACATTCCACCACTTCTACCGGCTTGGCTTGAACTGTTTCAACCGTGCAAAAGGTTTCGCGGCTACAAACACTCGAACGACCTCTGCGGTCACTTCTTGCCGTAGAACTTGAGCGGATCGAGAAACTCCTGGGCGGCGCCACTTTTCAACATCTCGGGTGTGATGGCCACGACACCGGTATCCACGGTTTTGGGCAACTTCTCCCCGTTAATGGCTTTCAACGCGTACTCCACGCCCATAGCTCCCATGCTCCACGGTTTCTGGACAATCACCGCGTCCACGTAACCGTTGCCCAGCCCCCAAATCTCCTGCGGGCCGGCGTCCACCACCACAACCGCCAGACCTTTCCGGCTCTTCATGTCCAACGCGCGCACGGTCTCGTCGCCGGTCGGCTGATTGTTGGCAAAGATCCCGTTCAAGTCCGGGTAGGCCGTCAGGTAATTTTGGACAATCGACAGCGACGTTCCCTGTTTTCCCTGCGCGTCCTGAAACGCCACGACTTTGATGCCCGGATACGTCGCGGCAAGCGTGTCCAAGAACCCCTTCTTCCGGTTCTCCAGCGAGTTCACGCCGGACATGAACGTCAGGCAGGCCACCTTCCCCTCCGCCTTGCCGGTCTTCCGCTTGAGGGCGTCGGCCATCATGTCGGCCGCCATCGCGCCGATCTTCAGATTGTCCGAAGCGAGAAACGACGCGTACTTGTCGGTGTTGGCGGCGCTGTCGATGATGATCACGGGGATTTTGCGCTCCGCCGCCTTCTCCAATCCCGGCACGAGCGCGTCGGAAACCGTCGGCGCCAAGACGATGGCATCGGGTTTGGCTGCAATCGCATTCTCCAGAATGGCGATCTGGCGAGAGACATCCGACTCCGAGACCGGCGCCAGCGCGATCAACTGCACGCCCAAGTCGGCGGCTTTTGTCTTCGCGCCGGTCATCACGATCTGCCAGAACTCCGACTCGCTGGCCTTGACGATAAGGTAGATTTTCTTCGGCGACTTCGAGCTTTCCAGCGGTGCGTACGCTTGTTGTCCACGCGCACTCAGAATGAATGCCGAACCGATCAAGCTGGCGACCGCCAGCCGGGAAACGAACTTTGGGGCCAGCAAAACCAAGATTCTCCTCCACATAATTAACCTCCGTTCCGCCATTCGGCTGCTTGAGATTGTACGGCACAGATTAGAACCTGTCTCATACACCGTTTGCACGAGCACGAATGTGCGTGGATTCTATCCTAGAAATCCCACACCTGCCAGAACGTAGTCATGAAATATCCGGGCTAGCCCTCTGTCAAAGTCGGTTTGCACGGCGGCCTTGTAGCCACGCCGCTCTGTCGGCGTGCGAAGTGGTGCATCCCGGCGCGGCGATCCCGCCGAGGCCGGACCGCAGCTACAGACGCCTGTCAATTGAGGTTTTGATGGAGTACAAATTCTCGATCATTCGTGATACGTTCAAAACAGAACTGGCACAACATCATGCAGCCTTGGAAAACCATTTCCCGCAGGATTGTCCACCATTTTGGCAAGTTTCTCACCGTAGAAGCGCACGAACTGGAACTGCCGGACGGACGACGAGTCAAAGACTGGCCCTGGCTGGTCTCGCCGGATTTCGCGCTGGTGCTGGCCCGCACCACGGACGGACGATTTCTTTGTTTCCGTCAGACCAAGTACGCGGTCAAGGGTGTCACGCTGGCCCCCGTCGGCGGACACATCGAGCCGGATGAAGAACCGCTGGCCGCAGCGATGCGAGAACTGCTTGAGGAGACCGGCTATGTCGCCCCGGAATGGCACGCGCTCGGCAGTTACGTAGCCAACGCGAACCGAGGCGGTGGACAAGGCCATCTCTTCCTGGCTTTGAACGCGCGGCGTGAACGCGACCCGCACTCCGACGATCTTGAAGAACAGGAACTTCTCTTCCTCACACGTCAGGAAGTTGAAGACGCCCTGACGCGCCGCGAATTCAAAGCGCTGGCGTGGGCGGCCCTGATCGCTCTCGCCTTGTGGCATCTGGAGAAGGGCGAAGATCGCTGAAGCTCAAGAGCGCCCAACAAAACCTGTAGCCGCAGGCTTCAGTCTGCGCCGGTCGCGCCACCCCTTGGCATTTGTGCCACAGAACAGCGGCAGTCAGTCGCATGAGAAATTATCCATTGTATTTCATGCCGTGAAAGGAATTGACCGGGTTTCTTGTTGCACGCAGCCTGCCCGGCCGGCAAGTCCACAATGATGAATAGTTAGATGTGACCCCCATCACACGGTCTCCGCGTCGATCGGTCGACGGCTAGTAACCCACCTCCAGCAAGCTGTTCTTGCCGCCATCGTGATGAGACACCGTGCCGAACGACTTTGGATCCAGCGTGGGGACACCGTCCACAAGAAACCGGTACTCGTAACGCCCCCGTTTCAGTTCGAGGGCGGTATGCCAATAGCCGTCGATGGCACGCCGCATTGGGTGTGGCGCGCCCTCGTCAAACGTGCCGACAACCGAGACGGTTTTCGCGTGAGGGGCATGGTATCGAAAAGTCACCGGAAACATCGAAACCTTGACGCGAAGCCGGGGATGATGCGGACGTGTTCCATGGCCGGCGTGAGCGCCGTGATGCGAACCGTGGGTGTGGTGCGATGTCACAAGACACTAATATCCACATCCCGGCGCTAAAGTCCACCGCCGCCTGCCCGCTGGGACGGGGCAATCGCATGCCGTCGCCATTCGGCGCGTAGGAGATGCCCGACGGCAGCTTGTCGTCTGTTGTTGCCCGCGAGGCTCCCTGTCAAAACGATCAACCCCGCTTGCGGAGCACGCTGGCTTCGTAGTTCTTCACGTCGTCCATCCAAGTGTGGTCGAGCGGTGCGTTGGCTTTGGCGCAAGCGTAATCCCACACGGCGCCAAACGGCATCGTCTTCATCTCGTCCATCATCGCCAGGCGACCGGCGTTGTTGCCTTCGGCTTCGAGTTGCTTGAGTTTATTGGACGGATCGAGCAGCGCGTACAAAATCGCCTTCCGCGTGGCCCGAAGACCGATTGCGTACGCTGCGATCCGGTTGATGCTGGCGTCAAAGTAATCCGTCGCCACCGCAACGCGATCCCACGCGTTGCCGCGCTGGATTTCGAGGAACACGTGGCGCAGATCGTCGTTGAATATCACCACGTGGTCGCTGTCCCAGCGGACCGGACGGCTGACGTGCAGCAGCAATTTCTTGTGGAATTGCAGGAAGCTGGAAATCTTGTCGTGAATCGTCTCGGTCGGGTGCCAATGGCCCATGTCCAGGCAATACCCGACGCCGCGACTGAGCGCGTAGCTGCTGTAGTATTCGGCGGAACCGACGACGTACTCTTCGCTGCCGAGGCCGAACAGCTTGCTTTCGACGTAGTCCACGCACAGATTCTTGTTCACCGACTTCTCGTTGGCGATGGCCTCATCGAGCGACTCGGTCAGCAACGCGCGGTGCGTCCAGCGATCGGCGGGGAAATCCTTGCAACCATCGGGAATCCAGTGATTGATCAGGCATGGGCCACCCTGGTTCTTCGCCATCGCTTCGGCGATCTTGCGGGATACGACGGCGTGGCGCACCCAGAACTTGCGGATGGCCTTGTCGGTGTGCGAGAGCGTGTAACCGTCGTTGGCTTTGGCGTGCGCGAAGAACGTCGGATTGAAGTCGAGATGCACGCCGTGTTTCTTGCCCCAATCCATCCAGTTGGCGAAATGTGCCGGCTCGAGCGCGTCGCGATCGACAACCTTGCGGCCCGTCTCGGCGTATAAAGCATGAATGTTCAACCGATGCGCGCCGGCCACAAGCCCCAGCACCTTTTCGTAATCGGCACGGGCCTCATCGGCTGTGCGGGCGCGGCCGGGATAGTTGCCGGTCGCCATGATGCCACCGCCGGCCAGCCCCTCCTCCTTGGTCTCAAATCCGACGACATCGTCCACCTGCCAGCAGTGTATCGACACCGGAATTTTGAGAGCCTTGGCAACGGCCGCGTCTGCATCCACGCCCAACGCGGCGTACTGTTCCTTCGCACCACTGTAACCTTCCTGAACTCTTTTCTCTGTCGCTTTCATTGTCGTTCTCCTCCGCATTATTTCATTTGTTGCTGCCGATAAGATTCCACTTCCCAGTTTTCGATGAACTCACGCGCTGCGTCAACCAGAAACTGGATGCCGCCAAACGCCGCCGCCAACTGCATGACCAACGCGCCGTCCTGCGCCAGTTCCAAAGCCAGTTCCGCCTTGCTGCGCGTGTTGCCCACCCCGAACACGCCGGCCGCACTGGTGAAAATCTTCGGCCAATAACCCCGACGCTTTTGAAAGTCGGCCACGCCTTCACGGGTCAACAAGCCGGCGTAAGGATATGATTTGGCATACACGATGTGGTCGGGCGAGATTGGTCCCGGCGCGACCTCGAAAGAGTCGCCGCCCACGACGAAAGCGGCCTCTTCTCCGAGCAACGAACACAAGGTCTGCCGCACCGATTCGGCTTCGTTCGGTTTGGACGGCTGGGTCACGCGCAATTCCGTGGCGATCCCGGCTTTCCTGTACTCCGCGCGCAACGCGTCCAGGACCTGACCATACGCGGAGCGAATCTCTTCGGGTGTGTCACCGGCGACGAAGATCCCATGATTTTTGAGAATCAGCACAGCGGGTTGTTTGCCGAGCCGTTTGCCATGGTCACTGACGCGGCGGCGAACATCCATGCACAACGTAAACCCGGGGTCGATGTAGGGGGCCCACAGCGCGTCGGGAAAAAGACGCGCGCAGACCGCGGCGCCGTTGCGCGAGCAGGTCATGCCGTTGACCAGCGCGGGATGCGTGTGCACGACGAACGTACGTTCCAGGATGTCGTGCAACGGCGCTTCGACCGAGGCGCGCGCCTTCTGCCCGGGTTTCACGGCGGCGGCCATCATGTCTTTCACCAACGCCTCGCGGGCTGTCGAATCGCGCGGGATTTCGGCCTGATACAGTCTGCCCAGCCTGGCTCTGTCCATCGCCACAAAGGTTTCCGGGGAAAGTTCTGCCAAGCGCGTTCCCGAAGGCTTCACCCACAGCGTGTCGGCCGTTTTGGCCGAGGAGTTGCCGCCGCCGCCTTTCACATACTCCGGGGTCCCGAACTCGTGAGATAGTTTTGTGATTTCCGTTAAGAGGTCCATGTATGATTTCCGTGTTGTCCTTCGGCGGTGAAACTTGCATCGCTGGGGCAAAGGTTTTCACAAACTCGAAGCGTTGGCAAGCCTTGAAGGATTTCCTTGAAGGATTTCAACTAGGCGGGCTGGTTGTAGCCGCGAGCCTGCTCGCGGCCGGTTCGATGATTGGGCGGCTACGACTTGCCGCGAGCAAGCTCGCGGCTACAATTTCGTACAGCAAGGAGATGTGCCCCGGCAAGCAGTCTCAGCGGTTGCCTGTTGTTCTGAAGTTCCTGATCCTGATCTCGGTTCTGTAGTCCGTGAAATGAACGTAGCCGCCACGGTTGTGCATCCACATGACGCTGGTCGTGCCGGCGGGCGTATTGCGCACGACGACCGGGCGCACATTGTCGGCTTTCGAATCCTTTGTCACCGCTTCGGATTGCCACGTCTTGCCACCGTCGGGCGTGATCCATCGTTCGATTTCGAAGATCCCCCTCACCGGCCGCGAGGCGTACACGGCTGTCGGGTTGGCCGGGTCGAGCGCCATGCCGCCCGAGTAGTGCGGTTCCCGCTCCTGCACGGCCGGTGGCGTCCGCGGAAACCATTTGCCGCCCGGTGTGATTTGATAGTCCAACCACCGATTCCCGTCCCAACGCGCATAATGATAGCGGTGATCTTCTGCCGCTGGCAGTCGGGTGTAGGCAACGACCGGGTTACGGTCACGATCCTCGCACACGTCCCAAATCCACGCCCGCCCGGCCGTGGCCCCGTCGTAGATCCGATCGCACCGGGCCGGGTCCAGCGGAAGATCATTGATCGAACCAATGCGTGTGCCGTCGGCTTTGAAAAACCCGCCCTTCTCGTAACGCAGGAAATAGACGCTGTTGGTCGGCTCGTTCCGCGGATGTCCGTCGGTGAAAATGAAATCGATTCGGCCCTTGCCGTCGGTCCACAGCTTCACGTACGGACGGACATCGGTGCCGGTCCCGGGACGTTGGATCAATGTCCGTGGTTTGCTCCAGGTCTTTCCGAGGTCGGGGGAGATCGAGAAGGTCGGTTTGTAGTCCGAGCCCCGCCAGAAGAGATAGACCGCGTTCGCCTCGTCGCTCAGCATCACCGGGTTGGCGTACGTGACGCCCCGCAGGCCGAGGCTCGGGTTTTCGAATCCGAGCGTGCGGTCGGCCGACCATTCGCCGATGTCCTCCGATTTGGCAGTCACCCGCTGGTGCGTGTCGCCCTTGGCGTGCAGAGAATAAAACGCCACGAGCCGGCCATCGGGCAGAAACAGCAGCGAAGGATGATCGTGATCGTCGCGCTCGAATTTCCCGGCCAGCGTCGCCACCGTCAGCGCGCCGGTCTTCTGGTCCCGCGCCCCGATTTGCACCGAGCCTTCGGAATTCATCCACCCGGCGTAGATTTTTCCGTTGCGATACACGGCGCGCGGATCGCTGAACCAACACCAGGCGCCGTCCGCCGTAAACGTCTCGCCGCCCTCGACGGGAATCGACTGGGCGGCGTCCGTAGCGCCAAAAGACGAGAACGGAAGCGCGGCCATGACCGGACACAACAGCATTCGTGGAATCAGATTGGACATCCTTTTGTCTCCTTGATAAATTCAGTTGGCAACCGGCTGGGTGCATCTTGACGGTGCCACCGAGATACTTATAGGCCGTCGGTAGGGACGGACCGCCGGGCCGTCCGAACTGCCTCAAGGACGCGGCGCGCCCGCCTGCGTGGCCGAAGCTTCACCCCGTTTTACGGGGCAAGCTTCGGCGCGGCGAAGGCCCGGCGGTGGCGCCCTACCGGTCGGCAACATCGATGGCAGTGACAAGACACGCCCGATGCGCTGCCAACGGCTTGTTTTTCCGTTGTTCTCGCGGCAAGGTTTTCATAAAGTCAAGCCGTTGGCAAGCCCGGTAGTGGTACAGTTTGAAAATTGTAGCGGCGGTCTATGACCGCCGACACCGATGATTTCGGCGCTCGCAGAGCGCCGCTACAACACACTGTACCAGTACTGCAAGCTCTGTTGGGAAAAGGAAGAGGAGGCACACATGATCCGAAAAGCGTTCGTCATGTCTGTGAACCAAGGGCAAGAAAGCGAATACGAGAAGCGCCACAGGCCAATCTGGAGGGAGTTGGAGGACACGCTCAAGAAGCACGGAGTCCACAACTACTCGATCTTTCTTCATCCCCAGACGCGCCAACTGTTCGGCTACGTCGAGATCGAGGACGAAGCGCGCTGGAACGCCATCGCGCAGACGCCGATCTGCAAGAAGTGGTGGGGGCACATGAAAGACCTCATGCCGTCCAATCCCGACAACAGCCCGAAGTCCCTCGAACTCCGCGAAGTCTTCCACATCGACTGACAATGGGATTGGCTCCGGGGCGATCGCCAACCCCTTCGGAGTTGGCGATGTTCTCACACGGCGCTGATGCGCCTTCGGAGACTTGCCGCTTGTCACTCGTCACTCCTCTGCCAAAACATTTCTGAGTTGTGCTCTCATTCAGAACAGGATAAAAGCGCCACTGAGGCTAAGAAAAAACAATCGTAACCCGCGGCTCCGCCGAGCGCGTGGCGGGCGGGGGCGGGCATGAACAAGGAGACATCATGAGCGGCAAGACGATCTTGGTTCCCGTGGACGGGGCCTCGAACATCAAGTTGGAAGCGCTGGACTTTGAGACCTTGGCCACGGTGCAATCCGCGGCCACTGAAAGTCCGACCGCAAAATGGGAAGGACTGGCCTATAATGCCACCGGCAAGGAATTCGACTGGTTCGACGAAGCGATCCGGTCGTTGCCGGAGGGATGCCGGGCGGCGGCGGTAGTCGCTCCAGTCGCCCGCGGCGCCTCGGGGGGCTTGGTGGACGCCGACAACACGCTGATGGAGGTCCCCGGGTGGCGGCTGACGCTTGCCTACACGCAAGCGTATCCCGATGCGGTCAACGAGCAGTTCGCCAAACTGGCCGGCTCGCGGGAAGAGTTCTTCCAGGAGACCGGATCGATCCGGGATTTCCCGGGCTCGCTGACGCTGTTGAAGCGGTTCGTGTTCGAGGAGACGATTCGTCCGCAGTTGCTGGCCAAGGCGGCGGGTTTCGCCCAGTACGGGGCGCTGATGGGCGGGCACTTTCTCGGCGACGATTACCTCGCCGCCATCCGGCTAGCCGGCAACGAGCACAGCTACTGGATGTGCCATACCGGCACGCGGGACGTGCGCGCCAAACCCGGCACGCCGAGCCGGGCCGCCGGGAAAGTCGCGGCCTTTCGCCGGCTGGTGCCCCAGCAGCCGGCCGTGTGCTATAAATCCCTCGGCTCGATGCCCGCCGCGCAGGCCGCGCAACTGAAGCTTTCCACCCGACCGCTGGTGGTTTCGGGCGGGCACGACACGTGCCTCTCGCACATTCCCATCCTTTCGACGTTTTACCAGGCCTATCCCGCGGAGGTCGGCAAACCGGTGCTGCAAGTGGAAGCCGGCACCTGGACGATGATCGCCCAGATGGGCGGCACAGCCAGAGTGCCGGGCGACGGGTTTACTCGCGACATCATCATTCAGGGAACGGTGGACGGTGAGCCCGTCGTCACCGCTCGATACGGCGGCGGCGCGGATTTCTCGCATCTGAAGAAACTCGCCCAGTCCAAGGGGCGCGGGTTCGATAACTCTTGGGATGTCCAGCGACTGGCCAAGATGTTGAAAGACGCTGAGTGCTTCGTGCTGCCCAATATCAACCCGTCCAACCACGGCACCGGCCCGTTCCCACAAGTCAAGGGCCGGATCATCAACGAGCAGGTGTTTCTCGGTGACGGCGTCACCGCCTACCTCGCAAGCAACCTGTTGACGGCCATGACCACGGCCCATCAAGTAGAGGCAATCTCTCAGGACGCCAACGTGCCGATCGTGCTGACCGCCGGCGGCTCGAAGGATCCTCTCTTCGCAGGGCTGCTGGCGACGCTGACCGCCCGGCCGGTGTACGCGATGTTCGACAAGGGCGGCCAAGCCGTCACGGAGACGACCACCCTCGGGGCCGCCATCGCTGGCAAGGCAGCGTGCTTGGGCATCCATCCTTACAAAGTGGACACCGCTCCTCTCGGCGTGAAGTATCGCCAGGTGGGACCCCTGACGAGCGATGTGGCCCAAGCCCTCCAAGCCTACCGCGCAAAGTGGATGCAGCACGTGAGCGGGAAATAGCACGCTGGCACGCTCGCGACGTGTCTGGTCCGTTCGAGAAAAACTGAGGCCGCCCCCATGCGGAGGCGGCCTCGAATCCAATCACAGCGCTCTTGTGTGCGCGCTCAACCTTGCTGCGACAGGAAACCGCTGTAACCGGCAATGACGGCCGAGCCCAACAGCACGGCGAGGCCGGCGAAAAGAAGACCGCGGGTCTTGCCGCTGGTGCCTTTCCATTCGCCGAGCATCAGGCCGAGGATACCGCTGAACATGATCTGACTCGCCATCAGCACGGCCCAGCCGACGTAGCTCAAGCTGCCCATCTTGGGTTCGCCGGTCTTGAAGGCGATGAACTGGCAGGTCCAGATGGCGCCCGCGATGGCGCCGAGGATGATATTGCCGGGGATGGGGGCATCCTTCTTCGCATAGTCGCCAAAGGTCTTGTTCTTGGCGTTGAGGAACAGACACCAGAGGGCGTTGACGGTGAAGCCGCCGAGCAACACCACCACCAACACAGGCATACCCTGCCACGCCAATGCCGTCGGAGGCTGGACGATCGCGGCCAGTTTCTGAATTTCAGGCCCGCCCTGCAATCCGAAGCTCATTCCGGCACTCATGATGCCGGAAAAGACCGCAATCATGATGCCCTTCCTGAAGTTGTATTCCGCCACCGTTTTCCTCTTCACCTCTTCCGGCAACTCGTTTTCCTTGGACATACCGGCCATGCCAACCAGAATGATGCCAACCAGCGAAACCACCGCCGCCGCCAGCGAGGCGCAGCCCGAGGACGTGTGGAAGAGTTGAGAGAACTGTCCTTTCAACATGGGAGGCACCACGGTTCCGGCCGCTGAGCACAGTCCGCACCCCAGCGCCAGCCCGAGTCCGACGCCGAGGTACCGAATCATCAAGCCCCACGTCAGTCCGCCAAAACCCCACGCCGCCCCGCAGAGGTAGCAATACCAGACCTCCTTCGAAGGTGCCTGTTGCAGCACCGAGGACCAGTTCGGCGACGTGGCGAAAGCCAGAATCAGCGGCACCACCACGAGCGCGAAAACAGCCCAGAACAGCCAGTAGCATTCCCACGCCCAGTTCTTGACCTTCTTGAGGGGCAGATAAAACACGGCCCCCGCCAGACCGCCCAGCACGAAGATCGTCACACCGAGGATTGGATTTGGTTGCATGGTTCTAGTCCTTTCGAAGGGTTAACATACTTGTGTGTATCAGATACCCAGAATCACCGCAATTGCCAACTAAAAACGGTTCCCCGCTACGATCCAGGCGCAACTGGACACTACCACCAACCAAGCTGACCGGTAGGGCGCGACCGCCGTGCCTTCGCCGCGCCGAAGCTTGCCCCGTAAAACGGGGTGAAGCTTCGGCCACGCAGGCGGGCGCGCCGCGCCCTTGCAGCAATTCGGACGGCCCAGCGGTCCGTCCCTACCAACGACATAGTCCGCTGGTTGTAGCTGCGAGCCTGCTCGCGGCCTTTGCGATGGCCTATGAGGTACGACTTGCCCCGAAGGCTTTCGGGGCTACAATCCGGTGGCGGTGACAAGAGGCGCCCCCACGATCCGCACGGGGCCGAGCAGACCGGACTCCATCAGCGGGGTGTTCTTGGTGAGCTTGCGGATGTTGGTCTTTGTGAAGCGCTTCTCGACCGGCAAGAACTGGTCGCCGATGATGCGATTGGGCCAGAAGCTGACCACTTCGATTTCGAGTTCGTTGCCCGTCGATCGAACCGCGTCCGTCACATCCACGCGGAACGGCACTGTCCAGAGGATGCCGAGATTCTTTCCGTTCAACTTCATCTCCGCGAGATTCTTCACATTGCCGAGGTCGAAGAAGATTCGTGAATCGTGATTCGTCAAGCGTGATTCGACGGGCAGGTCGAATGTCTTACGATAGATCGCCGTGCCGGAATAACATTTAATGCCGTCCTCCGGTCGCTGAGGCCAACTGACCAACGTCGCGAACTCCACCGACGCCGGTCCGCCCCACTTCGGATCGAAGTTCACCGTCCACGGGCCGGTAATTTCGAAAGACTTGGAGAACGTCGGGAAATTCCTTGTCGCCGTACCCGCCTGGTTCGTCGCCGGTTTTCGGAAGATAACAAACAGCGACCCGTAAGGCGCAAACTCCAGCGGCAACGTCGTCCGTCCTTCGCTCTGCGTGAACGCCGCCGCCAGGCGCGTCTCGCCGGTTACCGGGTCCCACAGTTCCGGCGTCTTGCCGCTGACGCGGAAGGTGCAATCGACCTCGTCCCAACGGTTCGAGCGGTTCGCGACGAAGTAGATCTCCGTCTCACCGTCTCGCCGATGGATGTAATCCAAAAACGTGTCCTTCTGGCCGCCGCTAAATTGGAAGTCCGGTTTCACGCTGTCGCCAGCAAAAACTTCGCGAGCGGTCCTGCCCAAAATCACTCGGCCTTTGCCATACGCATGTTCCGTAACCGATTTCCCGCCGCCGTTGCCCCATAGTTCGTCGGCCAGTTTCCGCACCTCATCGTCGCACTGCGGATAGCCGCTCAACCCGGTCGCCCGGCTCGGCTTCGGCCCGATCAACGTTGCGCCGGCGGCCACAAGCTCCTTCAACTTGCGGAGCACCGCCAGCGAGATCATCGGATGGTCCGGTAACACCAGCACACGGTAGCTCATGGCGTCGGGCAGCACGATGCGGCCGTCACGGACCGACATGCGGGCGAGCACGACCTCCTTTGTCGCCACGTCGTAGTCGTAACCCGGCAGAACTTTGGCCGGGTCGGAGCGTTTGAGCTGGGCGAAGTTCGGCACCATGTCACCGTAGTAGTAGCAGGCATCTCCAACAAACAGACCCTGCTGCAGCAGAAACTGGCAGCGATTGAGGTAGCTGAGGAACGGCGCGGACTTGGCCCACCACGTCGTGTTCGGATTGAAATGGGTGCCGGCGAAGTACTGCTGTCCGGGCACGCCCATCTCGGCGGGCGAACAGACGAAGGCATGCCACACCAGCCGGTTCAGACCCTCGCACGCAGCCTGATCGAACGACGGTTTGAGGTTGTCCCAGAGTGTCTCCTGCCAGTGCGGCCCGACCGTAGTGAACCCCTCCGCCGCCACGATGCGCCGGCCATACGTGTGCGCGGCGCTGGCGGGTTGCTTCACAAAGAATCGCACCTCTTCCGTGCGGCGGTGCGTGGTCGAGGCCGCCCAGAATTCCGACATCGGCATGTCGGTCGCGCCGAAGCATTGCTGCGCGTCAATCGGAGTGAAATGCGGCCCGCCGGCCTCCGGGTGAATGCCGAGTCCGAGGCGCGCGGCCCATTCGTGGAACGGCCGGTAATGATTGTCCACGGCGAGATCGCCGAGCGTGCGGCGGAAATCGTAGAGGAACCGGTTGCTGGCCTCACGGCTCTCCACGATGCGCCCGGCGAACACGGGGAACCAAGGCAGCGGGTCGTAGCCGCGCCGCTTTTTGAATTCGTCGTGCACCGTCGGCGTCCAGTTAAAGACGTCCACCTCCCAACTGTCGGTGTGGAGATACTTCAGCGTCTTGCCTGCGAGTGGCCCGGCATCGGCGACGAGCGGCTCGACAACGGCGTCCCAGTAGCGGCGGAAAGCATCGAGATCGAGCACGTCGAGCGCGTAGCCGCTCCAGCCGTCGCTGGCCGTGGAGACGCGGCGGCTGTCCGCAAGCGTGCAACCGAACCGCGCAATGCGCCATTTTCCCTCCGGCGCGTCCCAGTTCAGCGTGCCGTCGGGCGCGAGACGGTCGGAGAGATTCAGTACGTCCGCGGCGCGCGTGTCCGCTTCACCCGGTCGCGACGGTTCTTCGTCCAGCAGGAACGGCGCGGTGTTCGGAGCGGAGTTGGCCAGAAACCACGCATCCGGCCCGGCGAACCTGGGTTTCTCGAAGAGAGCTTTGACGCCGAGGTTCTTGAGCGGCGGGCGGTTGGGCGGCACCGCGGGATTGCTGCGCCACGCGACAACCAGAACGTCGCGGTAGAATCCGTCCACGGTCTGCGGCTGCGGCAACTTCACCGCGACGCGCCCCGGCCCCTGCACTTCGGTTTCGGAGAAGACGAGTTTTTTCACAGCGTCCTCCGCTTTCACCATCGGCCCGCCGAGATTCCAGCCGCTCAGGATGTTCAGGCTCATCTCCAGCCCGAGCCGGTCGGCCTCGCGCAGGGCGTGCTTGTAGAGTTCGCGCCATTCCGGCGAAAAGAAGGTCGGTCCGTGCGGTACCCGGTCGTTCCCATCCTGCTCCGCGCCACCGGCGTCCAGAATGACCGCACCGCCGAAACCCTTGGCCTTCATCTCCTCCAGATCGCGTGTGATCGCCGCCTTGGTGACGTTGCCATTCAACCACCACCAGTAGGCGCGCAGCCGCGCGCTGGGTGGCGGATTGAGGAAGCCCCTTTCGAGGTCGCGGGGCGACTGCGCGCACAGCAACGGAGCCGTCGCAACGAGCGCGACCAACGCGGCGGCGAGCTTCAAAAGCTTTAGAGCGCCTGACAAAACCATATTGATCCGTATTGATCCGTGGGAGCGACATTCGTGTCGCGATCTCGACTGTAATCCGGTCGGGGCAGGAATACCCCTCCCACGGGACATCGCATGTCGATGACCGGTATCTTCAGCGACTCTAGCACACCTTCGCGGTTTCCATCCCAAACAATCCGATGCGCACCTTTTTCATATTGTCATCCTATCCTCCCGCACCGCCGGGTGGCAATTGTCGAAATGACGCTCTTCTGGGGAAACCTGATCAGACCCCAAAGCATGTCGGATCAAAGACTTGATACTATCTGGCGGTTGCGGCAGAAATCGCGCTCTTGCTTCTTTGGTTCCGCCGTCACATACTACAAAGCGCTAGGCGATGAACGCGTACCAGCAAATCAAAGATCATTTGCGCACTCTTTGTCTCGATAGTCTGAACGGTGTAACCGCGGATGACGCAGATGTACGCCGATTGCCTCTCCGCTGCCGGGCGCGGCGCAGGCCCAGCACGCTGAAAGACTCGGGGGCGATGATCGAGAAGAAGCCATGAAACTGACGACTGAAGATCCGACCCCAAGCATGAACTGCTTTCTTAATTCTTCCTTCTACCTTCTTCCTTTCCGCACATGACCTTCGATCTCCAACGGATTCTGGAAAGCAAGCGCGCCTACCGGCACGCGCTCGCCGCCAAGCCGATCGCAGAAAAGCTGCGGATGCTCGACGCGCTGCGCGAACGCGCGCTCGCCATCCGCCGTTCCGCTCCGGCTGCGGCATCGAATGTCGTCCGCGAACAGCCACAAAGCTACTCGGCGAAAGGGAAGCAATGAACACAGCCTCGATGTTTCACTGCCTGGCTTCATCCCTCATCCCTCATCCTTCTGCCCTTCCTCGTGACGTCGCCGGGCTGACCTTCGGCAAGGATGTCATTGTGGAGTTTTGACGGAATGAAAGTCGAGACTGCTGCGTTGCTCACGAAGACGGAAACAGTTGTAAGCAACGTGGAAGTGGTCTGAACTTGGCCGCCCTTAGCATTGGCATGGATACCCGAATCCTACCAACCTCCAATGTGCCAAAGATTCTGTGGAACAATGAGGTGCTCCATTGTCCCCCGGTGTTATCGGAGCGGTATGTCGCGTCCCTGACACGGGAGGGCTTGTTGGAACAAGCACGCCACGGGACAACTGCTGACGACATACACGGTGGACAAAGTTCCGAAGAAACGAGACGGCACTTTACGCACCGCTTCGGGGTATCGGTGGGCAGGGTTCAGTTCGTCACAATCGACCCGCGAGACCTTTTTCGATCAGTTTCAAATGCATTGCTGTCCAGTTTCGCTGAAGGGCCGGTAGCCCTTCTCGATCTACCGTGCGGATCGGGAGCGGCCACTTGCAGTTTGATTTCATGCTTGGTTGAGTTGCGTAAAAGCGCGGTTTTGCCTCAATTGCCTCTATCAATTGTAGCTACGGGTGCGGACTATTCCGCAGAGGCCGTACGAATTGCCGGCGATTTGGTCAATAGCTTAACTGGTATTGCAGCACAGCATGCGATAACGGTTCAATGGAACTCTCAGGTATGGGATGCCACCAGAACTGACCAGACTGCGCGCTTGGTGGATAATTGGTTTGGACGCAGTCCCGCGGGCGCTGAGCATTTTGTCCTGATCAGCAACTTCAGCGGAGCGTTAAGTACCGAGCAGATTTTCGGACCGGTCATGCACTCCCTTGAACATATTGTGTCACGACTTCACGACCGGAAAAGCACTGTTGTTTGGGTGGAACCGGCTTCCTTGACGGCACAGCGGAGAGTGTTACCTCGCATCTTGGAGTATTTCAGAAGATGGATTCCTTGGGTCTCACCGGAAACATCGCCCGGGTCTCCGATCCCAACTGCCGAATACCAAGTCTGTCACCCCGTAACGCAGTTGATCCACTCGTCGAGCGTTGCAGTTCAGCAGTTTCACAGGACGGGACAATAAATGCGGCCCACTGATCCCCGATTGCTATCTATCCGTGCGTTGAACGAGTTGAGGATTCTCCATCCGCCAACTTACGTGGCGTTGCGTTACCTATTGGATTCCTCAATCGTCAATTCCGAGAGCGGTTGGCTGCATCAAACGCTACCGTGGAAATACGCTTCGAGAGTTGAACCACGGTTCTGGCCAGTTCTTCGGTTCAAGAAGAAGTTTGCGGCTGGTGGTCAGATCGAGTACCGACCATTCCTCATTCCCAGCCCAACGACCGCCCTGACAGAGGCGGTTGTCTTGGACCAGATGAGTCGGTCTCCAGCCTTCTCAAAACTTACCTTTGTCTATAGCTATCGGTGGCCGGCAAATCTACGACACGCCTACACATTTGAGCACTTCATAATGGGCTACAAATCTCGGGCGAGAGCGATTAGTGAGACCTTGAGCCAAACGACGACAGACGTAGCGGTTGTCGCAGATATCGAAAAGTTTTACCCACGAATCAAGCAACGCACTGTGATGGCGCGTTTCCAAGATGCAGTTGGACGCAGCGAAATGGAAGGCGGTATCAAGGAAACTGCCATCACCCTTGCTCAGCATGTCTTTGCTGGCTCTCCTGGAGAAGTGGGTATGGCGATTGGTCCTCTTACCAGTCACATCCTTGGTGATCTTGCGTTAGCTCCGGTCGACCAAGCGATGTCGGAGCGATATCCGGGCCGCTATTTTCGCTACGTCGATGACATCGTGATCGTCGTGCCGAGAGATCAAGTGGAGAACGCCAAGGCACAACTGAAACACGCATTAGATGTGGAAGGACTGAAGCTCAATGAGGAGAAGACGGACGTCGTCTCTCGTGAAGACTGGCTAAGTCACTGCCCGGATCAAGCGGTCGGGGTCTCGGAAGACTCCTTCGAGGCTTTGGTGTTTAGGATCAAGGTGTTCCTCTCCATATACCCGGGCGTTCTGGAGTCACTTGAAAGAGCTTTTCTACGCGAAGGTTTTGCCCTGCCATTTCAACGTCTGCTTGCTGCCGCAAACCGCTCATACTTCCGAACATGGTTGCACTACTTACGACGCTGGCGAGTGCTGAGGCAAGCGGTTTCGGATTCAGAAGATAGTTTGATTCTCCGCGCTCTTGGATTGCGTCAGAATCTGCTTGAACGAGTTCGGAAGCGATTCGACCGCGGCATTCCCTCCACAGGCATGAAACGACGCTGGGCAATTCAGGAAGTACGCTATGCCGTGAATCGTCTTGTGTACCTTCTGCCACGTGAGAGATTCGCTGAACTGGCACACATGACAGAAGGCACTCCGGAATTGATCGAGACATACATGTTTCTTCACAGCGTTCGACGGGGTGAATTTGAAGAGTTGCTGCAATTTCCCGGGCCGAGTGTCGCTGCGGCTGCGGCGTTTCTGCGACGTGACGGCCGCACCACCGCGATTACTCGCGAACTGTCGAAAGAAGAGGCTCACAGCGCAGCCCTATTCTCTCTCTATGGCGTATGTTCACTGAACACTAACGTCTTGTCTGCACTTGAACATGAGCAGCGAGAATATTTACGATTTTGCATAGGCATCCCATCGGATAAACGGGAGGCGAACGACTTCTCCTATCTGGATGAGATTCGCAGTCTGCAACTCGGTAGGCAAGCAGTGGATAGACTACGCATGCTCGACAAACGATTCGCTGACGAAGAGGTCACACTATTTGAAGCCCTTTACATCGGTGAGTACTACGACATCTGAGGAACGAGAACCGCAAGCGATTAACGCTTCTCCGGCCTTGCCGTCTTGCAGATTCCTCCGCAAACGTGCTGACGAATAGGCATCACATCTTTCTCTGGCAGGCCCAAAGCCTGAACCAGTGTCATTATCTTGCCCACGTCTGCGACAGCATTACTGCCGAAATCTGTCAGTTCGCCCTTGATCTGACCGTAGTGGTCTTGCGCGGTTTGGTTGTCGGTCATTTCTGACGGGCCTTCTTGCGCGACTTGTACTTGGGTTTGCTCTCCGCGACCATCGCCGCTGCCATACTCGGCGCGACTTCATCAAGGCGCATCCGCTTCATTTCGGCGGCAACACGGTCAGCAGCAACGGCGCAGTATTTCTTGGACAGATCGAGGTGGACGAAATGTCGGCCAGTACGGTGCGCTACTGCCGCCACGGTGCCGGTGCCGCCGAACGGGTCGAGCACCACGTTGCCCCGGTAACTGTAGAATTTGATCAGCCGATAAATCAATTCTTCGGGGAACGGAGCGGGATGACCGTCTGCCTTCGCTTCCGGCGCCTTGCGTCCGCGGCGCGGCGGGTACAGGCTCTTCAAGAACGGTTGACGGCCGCGCGTTTCGGGCGGGATTTGCCAGAAGGCGTCGGAGTACTTAATGAACTCCTCGCCGGTAATGTCGGCATCGGCCTTGTTGCCTTCCAGCGTCCAAGAGCCTTTGGAGAAGACGAGGACGTATTCCCAACTCGGCACCATGTGCGGATTGTGCGGGCTTTTCCACGAGCCCCACGCGGTGCGGCGGCGCATGGTCTGTTTGTACCAGAGGATCTCCGTGCGCATGGTGAAACCGAGCCGGACCAGATCCCGTGTCATGTCGTAGTGAATCGGGCGAAAGTCCTTGATGCTGGTGGGGGCGATGTTGAGGGCGAATCGGCCACCGTGCACGAGAACCCTGTAAAGTTCGCTCCAGAAGGAAGTCAGCCACTTCAAATACTCGTCGTAGGGCATCCTGTCATTGTGGGAGTCGTACTGCAGCCCGACGTTATACGGAGGCGACGTAATTGCCAAATGGACGCACTCATTCGGCAGTGCGTGCAATACCGCCCGCGAGTCGCCGCAGATGATCTGATCCTTCCACCATTCGCCGGCTGTGGAAGCCGGCGGGAAATTGAGGACGTGTGGTAGCTGCTTCATCGAAAAACCTGCAAATGATTCCCTAATGCTTTTACCAGAATCGAAACGGCATACCAGCAAGAAAGTTCGCCGCAAGGCGCATTCCTCGGCGACGGGCGGCGTTTCTACCGTAGCGAAACTGGCGAAACTGGGGTCACGTCTAATTATTCTTCATTTCGACCAACCGAACCGACCAGTTTGGGCGGCTGTGTCCTTTGCGAAGGAACGACAGAGATGTTGCCGCAAACAACGGCGGCCTCTTGCGAGTTCGACAGGCTCAGCATGACAGAGCGGAGGGGAGCGGACGGCTCGGCGATCCGTCCCTACCCACGACAGAATCGGAAGGCGGTCGGCTCGAAGACCTACCGGATTGACATCCTTGTCTCGCGATGCGGCGCTGCATCTCAGAAATCAAACTGGTCGATGTTGTCCTTGTTAAAAATGAACGGCTTGCCGAGCATGATGTTGTCACCCTGAATCTCGAACTCACCGAGAGAGCCTGCCTTGAGACTTTTTGCTCCGGGTTTCAGCGTGCCCTTGGCCAGCGCGTCTGCGGCATACACGGTGAGATAACCAAGGTCTTCGGTCTTCCACAGGATCACGCTGTCGGTAACGCCTTACTTGACGTACCGGCGGTTCTCGCTCGGCAAGCCGAGACCGATAACCTTCACCTTGCCCGTCTTGCCGGCTTGTTTCACCGCCTCGGCAGCGCCGGGCACACCGAGCGAGGTGGTGCTCAGGATGAGTTTCAGGTTCGGATACGCGCCGAGCAGCGCCGTGGCTTCGCTCTGCGCCTTGTCCTTGAGATCGTCGCACGGGCGCACCGCAACCAGTTTCATGTTCGGGTATTGCGTGGCGCGCCGTTCCTCAACGTACTTGCGCCACTCGATCTGGTTGGCGGCGGTGAGCGAACCCGTGATGACGGCGAACTCGCCTTCGTTGCCGCAGAGCCGCGCGGCCTCATCCATCAGCGCGTAGCCGATGCCCCGGGGCGTGGCTTGGTTCACGAAAAACTCGCGCGCGTCGGGCAACGCGTCGGCGTCGTAGGTAATGACCTTGACACCTTTGGCCCGGGCCTTCCGCAGCGCGGTCGAAATGCCTTCCTTGTTCTCGCACGCGGCGGCGATGACATCCACGCCGAGCGTGATCCAGTTCTCGACGATCTCGTTCTGCTTGGCCGGATCGGGATCAGTCGGGCCGTCAAAGATCAGCTCGATGCCGAGTTCTTTGGCGGCCTTATCCGCGCCCTTCCTGCACGAGATGAAATACGCGTTGCCTTTGCTCTTCGGCAGGAGGGCAACAATGAGTTTCTTGCCGCCGCCGGAACTGGCACCGCCGGGGGATGATTCGGAAGACCTGCTGCAGCCGGCTACAGCCGCTAGACCGGCAACGATCAGGAGTGCGAGGATCTTTTTCATGCAATTTCTGTTGGTTGAATATTGGCTGGTGGAGTTTGCCGTCGAGACCATAGCGTGGTCAACATTTTTGGAACGACCGAACCCGACAGCGCCAGCAGCAACAGCGCGCCGGTCAACATGCCGGCGACCTCGCGTGGCTGCCGCGCGTGGACAAGGCCGTTGTTGAGCACCGCGATGGCCGCCACGCCGAGCAACGTGCCATGCACGGAGCCGACACCGCCAAAGATGCTCGTACCGCCGAGCACGACGGCGGTGATGGCGAAGAGTTCGTAGCCCGTGCCGGCATCGGCTTTCGCCTGACCGAGGCGCGCGGTATAGATGATCGCGGCAAGCGCCGTCACGATCCCCGCCAGCACATACACGAGCGCAATCCGTCGTTCGACCGGAATGCCCGCGTAGCGC
Organism: Verrucomicrobiia bacterium; assembly: GCA_050013395.1. Lineage (GTDB taxonomy): Bacteria > Verrucomicrobiota > Verrucomicrobiia > Palsa-1439 > Palsa-1439 > JBEKZD01. Next base: position 21,966 of record JBEKFI010000032.1, read on the forward strand.
GCCCCCTCCGGCGTAAACCCGATGGCACGGAACGAACGGCCAAACGTCGTTCGGTGCACGAGCACCCAGATGGCGACAGCGACCGCAACAAAGATCGGTGCTTGCGCCGGGAGGCCGAGCCAGCGTTCCTGTCCGAGGAACAGGAACGACGCGGGGAAGTTCGTGAACGTATCAGCCCCGTGCGTGACGGCTTCAGCGAGTCCGCGAAAGAGCGAGTACGTGCCGAGCGTGATGATGAGCGGCGGCAATCGCAGCCGGGTGATCAGCGTGGCATTAAGCCCGCCCGCGAGCGCGCCGATTCCCAGTGTACAGATACCCGCCATCACCGGCGAGAGTCCGGCATCGCGCCAGAGTTTGCCGAACAGAATCGCGCACAATCCGAGCAGCGAACCGACGGAGAGATCAATCCCGCCGGTCAGGATGATCGGCGTCATCACCAGCGCCAGCAGCCCGATCTCGACCGAGTGACGAAGAATATCGTAAGTGTTGTCGAGCGAACCAAAACGCGGCCCGACTGAATTGAAGTAGAACCACTCCAGCACCAGCACCAGCAGCAGAATCGTTTCGTGGCGGAAGAGGATGGTTCTCCAGCCGCTCGACTTCGGATTGTTCGCGGGCGCGGCCATACTGGTCAGCGTTCCTTCTTCCGACTGCGCAGGCCGTCTGCCACGACGGCGAGCAGGATGATGGCGCCTTGGATAGCTTTTTCCCAATAGGCTTCGACGTGCAGGTGTGTGAGCGCCGGGCTGACGCACGCGAGCAGCAGCAAACCGACGAATACGCCCCACAGATTGCCGCGTCCGCCGGAGATCGCCACGCCGCCGACAACCACGGCGGCGATCACCTTCAGTTCCAGGCCGGTGCCGGAGTTTGGGTCCACCTGCGGTGATTGCGCGACGTTCATCATCGCCGCCAAGCCGACGAGCGCGCCCATCAGCACGAACGTGGTGAAGGTGACGAGTCGGGGCCGGATACCGGCCAGACGCGCCGCCTCGGCGTCGGAGCCGACTGCGTAGACAAAGCGACCGGCGGAAAGGTGCTTCATCGCCAGCGCCATGAACACGAGCAACAGAAGCGCAATGATGATGAGCGTCCATTGGCCAGCGGCCTGGCTGAGACCGAACCATTGGATGCCGTTGGGCAGATCCACCCAGACTCCCTGGCGCAACCAGCGGAGTCCTTCGCGCCACGTGACCATCGTGGCGAGCGTGACGACGATGGACGGCAGGCGCAGGCCGGCAACGAGCGCGCCGTTGACTGCGCCCATCAACGCGCCGATGGCGACCGACGCGGGCAACACAAGCGCGAGCGGCCAGTTCATGGACGCCAGCAATCCGGCGCAGACGCTGCACACGGAAAATTGCGAGCCGACGGAGATGTCAATTTGCCGGCCAATGATGACCAGCGCGATCCCGCACGCGACGACCAGTGTCGGCGCCTCGCGGGTGAGAAGCGACAGGAGCGGTTGCGGCTGATAAAATGTCGGTGCCGCCACGGCGAGAAAAAACAGCAGCAAACCCAGCGCCAGCGCGACGGAAAGTTCGCGGAAGTGGCGTTTCATTGCGCGCTTCCCTTCTCCGCCTGCCCCAATGCCGCAGCTATCACGTCGTGGGCGTCGGATTTGCCGGGGAGAATCGCGGTGATTGTCCCGCCGCGCATGACGGCAATCCGGTCGTTCATGCCGAGGATTTCGGGCAGGTCGCTCGAAATCATCAGCACCGCCAGACCGTCTTTCGCGAGGCGGCGGATGATCTTGTGGATTTCGCTCTTGGCGCCGACGTCCACGCCCTGCGTTGGTTCGTCGAGAATGAGGAGTTTCGGTTTCGTTGCGAGCCAGCGGGTCAAGGCAACCTTCTGCTGGTTGCCGCCACTCAGGGAGCCGGCGGGCGCTTCGGGGCCGTAGGTTTTCACGTCGAGATCGCGGATGTAATCGAGCGCAAGCTGGCGCTCCGCGCCGAACCGGAGCCAAGCGCCGGGGAAAATGATGCGATGGATGGCCATCGTCATGTTGGCAGCGATGGGCATGTCGAGAATCACGCCGTGTCGGCGGCGGTCTTCGGGCACGTAGGCGATGCCGTGGGCAACGGCTTCCTGCGGCGAACGAATGGTGAGGCGCCAACCGTTCAGTAGGATTTCGCCGGTGTCGGCGGGCGTGATGCCGAAGAGCACGCGGGCGAGTTCGGTCCGACCGGCGCCGACGAGTCCGGCCAGCCCGACAACTTCGCCGGCGCGCACGTCGAGCGTCACGTTGCGGACGCCGCTGACCGCGCAACCGATGTTTTTCAGCGAGAGGACGACTTCGCCGGAGGCGCCTTCGGCGGGTGGATAGATGGTTGAGACTTCGCGGCCGACCATCAGCTTGATGAGTGACGCTTTGTTCATCTCGCCCACCGGATTCGTGCCCACGCTCTCGCCGTCACGCAGGACGGTGACGCGGTCGGCAACGGTGAAGATTTCTTCGAGGCGGTGGGAGATGTAGATGACGCCGACACCGCTGCCCTGGAGATCGCGCACGACGCCAAAGAGCAATTGCACTTCCTTCTGCGTCAGCGACGCGGTCGGCTCGTCCATGATGACGACGCGGGCGCCGGCACCGAGCGCGCAAGCGATCTCGACGAGCTGTTGCTCGGGCATCGAGAGCGAGCGGACCTCGGCGTCGGGGAAAATCTCCGCCCCGATGCGCTGCAGGAGTTGTCCGGCGCGGACGTGGCGGGTGGGCCAATCGACGCGGCGGCCGGCGGTGGCGGGTTCGAGGCGCAAGGCGATGTTCTCGGCGACGGTGAGGTCGGGGAACAGCGCTGGCTGCTGGTAAATGCAGGCGATACCCAAGTCGCGTGCGGCGGCGGGCGTGAGGTGGCGGACCTGTTGCCCCGCGATTTCAATCGTCCCGCCGTCGGGCTGATGCGCGCCGGTGATGACTTTGATGAGGGTGGATTTCCCCGCGCCGTTCTCGCCGAGCAGGGCGTGAACCTCGCCCGGGCGCAAGTCGAACGACACGCCCTTCAGCGCGCGCACGCCGCCATAGGACTTGCTCACCTGCTGAATTCTAACCAGAGCTTGTTCTGTCACGTTCCTGAAGAAATCCGGTCACTGCCCCGAAAGCACGACGGGGAGATAGTTGCCAGAACCGCCGATGATAGTCGAGCCGATTGATACGACTACGCCGCCAGGGATGACCGATTCTTGAGGAGCGGCGGGGGCGAGACGACCCGTGAAGTTCCACCGGGTCCGCATCTCGCTGCCTCGAACTGCTCCGGGTTGTTGTAGCTGCGCTTCTATGAAGCGCAGATTCCTGAACGAACACGGCGCTTAATCAAGTGAAACACGACACGCCGAGCGCCCCTGCATCGACCACAGCAAATCAGGCTGATCATCACGATGATGAAAAGCGGACTTCTCTGTAGGGAGCGTGTCCCTATTGCGGGGCATCTCCACTGATGCCCACGACCCGGGTAACGATCGTCACTTCGCGCCACAGCATTTCTTGAACTTCCGCCCACTCCCGCAGGGGCAGGGATCATTCCGGCCGACGGACGCGGGCTTCTGACGCTGCTCCTCTTCCCGAAGAATCTCCATGATCGCAGCGGCGGGCTGGTCATTCCGCACGAATTCAGCCATCGTGCGCATGTGCGGGTCGATGTGATTGAAGAACTGCTTGTATGCAGGGCAGAGGTAGTTCAATCCGTCTTCGCCGTCGGGAGTCTTGGTGAACCGATGTTTCGGGCACTCGCCATTGCACGCGAAGCGCACTTCACATTGGCGACAATACTGCGGCAGCGCGTCGAGCTTGTCGTTGCCGAATTTCGTCTGCCGGGCTGAATGCACCATCTCGCCTAACGTTTGGTTCATGATGTTGCCGAGGCGATATTTCGGATAGACGTAATGATCGCAACTATAGAGATCGCCGTTGTGCTCGATGGCCAGTGCCGCGCCGCACTTTTCCGCAAAAACGCAGAGCGATGACCCGAGACCCATCCAGTTGCCTAGAGCCACATCAAAAAGCTGCACAAAGACTCGGCCTACATCGTTGCGGATCCATTCGTCGAAAATCGCGCAGAGGAAGTTCCCGTATTGCTTCGCCTCGACGCTCCACGCCCTGACCGGGGACTGCTGATCGCGCGGCCGGCCAGGCTCTGGTGGCTCGGCAAAGTCGTATCCGAGCATCTTTAGCTGCTGCGGCGGCTGCCGCTCGACCAGCGGGATGAACTGCAGAAATTCGCTGCCGATTCCTTTGAGAAACCGGTACACCTCCAGTGGCTGCTGCGAGTTGGCGCGGTGGACGACCGTCAGCGTGTTGAAATTGGTTTTGTGCCTCTTCAGCAGTTCCAGCCCGCGCACGACGGCGTCGAAGGTTGGCTGCTGCTGTTTGCCGACGCGATACTTGTCATGCAACTCCCGCGGTCCGTCGATCGACAGGCCAATGAGGAACTGATGCTGCGTGAAGAATTCGCACCATTCGTCATCGAGCAGGGTGCCGTTGGTTTGCAGGGCGTTGGAGATCGTTTTCCCGTCGGCGTACTTCCGCTGCAGCTCGACGACCTTCCGAAAGAAGCCCACGCCCAACAGCGTCGGCTCGCCGCCCTGCCAGGCGAAGTTGATCTCCGGCACGGGCTGGCCCTGAATATACTGGCGGATGTATTCCTCCAACACCTGATCGCTCATCCGCCACTGGCGTTCGTCCCGGTAGAGCTTTTCCTTTTCCAGGTAGAAGCAATATTTGCAGTCCAGATTGCAGATTGGCCCGATCGGCTTGGTCAGGGCATGAAAGCCGCGGCTGGCGTCGATGATGGGTGGGCTGCTCATGGTCGCGATGACTATACCCCTGTCCAATCTGATTTCCCCATTTCTTTTGGGTGTAATTGGAAGTTTTAGGCAACCCCTCACCCTAGCCTGACCTATTCATGAACCACCTGAAACGTCCGGCAACCCATCACTTTAATCCTCTCCCCGCAAGCGGGGCGAGGAGATCTCCCCTCTCCCTTCCCAAGGGAGAGGGTCAGGGTGAGGGTTCGAGCAGTGACACACTGTGGGTTGTTTAAGCGCATCGTGAATAATCAAGGTGAGGGGAGACGTCTTTTCCCTTTCCCATGCCGGTCCGCGTGGTAGAATGCTGCGCGCAGAGGCACGGATCATGAGCCAGATCACACGTCGAAGGTTCCTGGGCCAACTCGCCGGTGCGGCGGTGGCCGCATCGCTGCCAAAGGCGCTGCTCGCGCAAACGCCGAAGCCAGCCGCCCGCAAACTTAACGTTCTATTCCTCATGTCCGACGACATGCGCGTTGAGCTTGGCTGTTACGGCAGCATGTTTGGCGCGAAGACGCCAAACCTCGACGCGCTGGCCAAGGCTGGAGTTCGCTTCGACAGGAACTATTGCCAGTTCCCGCTCTGCAATCCATCGCGCGCGTCGCTGCTGACCGGCCGGCCGCCGACCAAAACCGGTGTGCTCGGCAACCGCACGGATTTCCGCGTCGCCCACCCGGATTGGATCACGCTGCCGCAGTTGTTCAAGGAAAATGGATACGTCTCGTATCGCGCCGGGAAGATTTATCACGGCGGCATTGACGATCCCAAGGCCTGGACGGAAACCGCGGACAGTGGCGGACCGACCGACGATGGCCGGGGCGCTCCGCTGGGAAGAACCATGGTAATTCCATCAACCAATGCTCCGCCCAAGCCGACCAATGCCCCGGCGGCGCTTCCCCAAGATCTGAGTCGCGCCGCCTACTCGGACCGCATCGTCATCCTGGACGGCAACGGCGAAGCCCACGGCGATTATCGCACCGCCGATCGCACCATCGAACATCTCCGCAAATACAAAGACCAGCCATTCTTCGTCGCCTGCGGATTCGTCAAACCGCACAGCCCGCCAACCGCGCCGCAGCGGTTCTTTGATCTGTATGACGTGAACAAGATCAAATTGACGCCGGACTTCGCAGCGTGGCCGACCGTCCCGCCGGGATTTCCGAGCGTGGCCATCCGCAAACGCAACGCCGACCTGTTCATCGGGCGCGGCGCGAGCGAGGCCGAAGCCCGGGAAGTCATCCGCGCCTATATCGCGTCAATATCGTGGGTGGACTGGAACGTCGGGCGCGTTCTGGCCGAACTGGATCGCCTCGGCCTGCGCGACAACACGATCATCGTGTTCACGGTTGATCACGGATATCAACTGGGCGAAAAGGGGAAATGGTCCAAGGCCGGCTCGCTGTTCGAGATGGGCACGCGCGTGCCCATGCTGATGGCGGTTCCCGGCGCCAAGGGAAACGGCCAGTCCTGTTTTCGCATCGTGGAGTCAATGGACATCTATCCGACACTGGTCGAGTTGTGCGGCCTGCCGCAGCCGGCGGGGCTGGAAGGAAAAAACCTCGTGCCGCTGCTGAACAAGCCGCAGGCGCGGTTGGACCGGCCGGCCTACAGCGTCTGGAGCGAAGACGGCCGGACCCTGCATGGAGTGGCGGTTCGCACCGAAAAATGGCGGTATGCCGAGTTCGGCCCCGACGGACAGAACGGCGCGATGCTGTTTGACCCAAAGGCCGATCCGCTCGAAATGAAGAACCTGGCTGAAGATCCAAAGTATGCGCCGGTGTGCGCGGAGTTGTCGTCGCTCACCAGGAAGTACGCCGCGAATCTCGGTAAGACGTAGCAATCATGCGCGGCTTTGCGTCCGCATCTCGCTGCCTTGAACTGCTGCGGGTGAACGCTGGTCAACCATGAAGAACCGCCGGCCCGCCTCTCCAGCGCCGACACCTGCCGCACCGGCACGCAAGAATCCCTCGTCAGCTTGCCACGTAACCGAGGCCGACATTGCTAATGTGGCGCACGGTATCGCCGCTTGCCGTACGAGTGGCCGCGTTGCTACACTCCAGTCTCATGAGAGTCCTCTTTTCACGGAGGTGATGCTGTGAAGCTCAGCAGAATTTCTGTTGATATGAACCGACGTGAATTCTTGATCCAGATCGGAGCGGCCGCGGGATGCGTTGTCGGGGGCATTCTGACAGGTTGCACACATATGGTCGCTCCCTCGGCCAGACGCACCCGCCGAGGCGTTTCGATCGTGTGCGACCCCGGCGATCCGATCGCATCGGCGAAGCCATCGCAGTGGGCCGTGGAGCAACTGCGGCAATCGCTGACCGGACGCGGCTTCGTCGTTCGGGTATGCACACGCTTGGACGAAGCCAACCCGGCCGATGTGTGCATTGTCGCGGCGGGCAGATCTTCCCCGATGACGCGCGACCTCGGTGTCGTCCCACCGGCCGACGCCGAGGCGTTGGCAATTGTGCCCGGAAAGCTGGGCCAACGAGATGTGCTGCTCGCCATCGGCAACGATAGCCGCGGGCTGGTCTACGCATTGACCGAGATCGCCGATGCCGTCGCGTTGGCCGACGATCCATGGCCGGCACTGCGTCCGTCCAGACCCGTCATCGAGCGCCCCGCCAACACTGTCCGCAGCGTCATGCGGGTGTTCGCCAGCGATGTCGAAGACAAGACCTGGTTTAACGACCGCGAGTTCTGGCGGCGATACCTCTCGCTACTCACGGCCCAGCGATTCAACCGCTTCAATCTCGCCCTTGGGTTGGGTTACGACTCGCCGAGCAATCTCCGGGATACTTATTTCTACTTCGCCTATCCGTTCCTGGTGTCGGTTCCCGGCTACAACGTCCGCGCGACGAATCTGCCCGATGCGGAACGCAACCGGAACCTGGAGATGCTCCGCTTCATCAGCGATGAAGCTGCGGCTCGCGGGCTGCGTTTTCAATTGGGCCTGTGGACCCACGCGTACCAGTGGATCAACAGTCCCAACGCGAACCACAACATCGAAGGACTCACGCCACAGACCCAAGGCCCGTATTGCCGCGATGCGCTGGCGTTGCTGCTGAAGGAATGCCCCAATATCTCGGGCGTGACGTTCCGCATCCACGGCGAAAGCGGCGTGTCCGAGGGCAGCTACGATTTCTGGAAGACGGTGTTCGACGGATGCGTCCGCAGCGGGCGGCGCGTCGAGATCGACATGCACGCCAAGGGCATGGATCAGCCCACGATCGACGCGGCGATCGGGACGGGCCTGCCCGTCACCATCTCGCCGAAGTTTTGGGCCGAGCACATGGGTCTGCCCTACCACCAGGCCGCGATCCGCCCGAATGAACTGCCGGTGCGCGAGCGGGGAACCGGCCTGTTCGCCCAGAGCAGCGGCGCCCGCAGTTTCCTCCGTTACGGCTACGGCGACCTGCTGACGGAAGATCGGCGCTACGGCGTCATCCATCGCATCTGGCCCGGAACACAACGGGTGTTGCTCTGGGGCGATCCGACATTCGCGGCGGCATATGGACGCGCCATGAGCTTCTGCGGAAGTCTGGGCTGCGAAATCTTCGAGCCGCTGTCGTTCAAGGGTCGCAAGGGATCCGGCCTGCCCGGTGGACGTGACGGGT
>JBEKFI010000033.1:0-26785 GCA_050013395.1 Verrucomicrobiia bacterium
TCCCCGGGTTGAACGGGTTCGTCGGCGAATTCATGATTTTCAAGGGCGCGTTCCCGATCATCACACTTTGGACATCGCTCGCGACGATCGGGCTGGTGGTCACGGCGATCTTCCTGCTGGGCATGATGCAGAAGGTCTGTTACGGACCGCTGAACGAGAAGTGGAAGGGACTGCCGGACATGACGGGTCGCGAGATTTTCATCGGCGCGGTCCTGATGGCGTTCATGTTTTGGATTGGCGTCTATCCCGCGCCGCTGGTTAATGCCTCCAACGAGGCTGTCAAACTGCTCGTAAAGGTGTTTGAAAATGCGCCCCAAACGATAATGGCATTGGGGCATTAAGATTCGGAAGTGTGTGCTTACGAGACTGGCCGGGAAGCCGGCGTTGGCAGCACCGCGACCATCGGCTTGGGGATTGCCGCCGGCATGAAACAGGTCAACTACCTCGACGCGATCATGCACAACAAATACAATCGCGTCGCCGACAAGCTTACCGAATGGCTCAGCGCCAGCCACATCGAGCGCACCCCACAGAAGAAGAAAGAACCTGCGCCGACGACGAAGCCGACGCAATAATTGAATAAGCCTGCAACACAAAAAAGAGAGGCCGGTATCCCCGGCCTCTCTTTTTTGTCTGCCACCCTCCTCTGAAAAGTGAGGCGATCCCGACCGCCGCGATGGCCGCCTAACGGAAAAACGCACTGGTGAATGAATGCGCGACCGGGTCAACAACGGCCAAACGAAATTGCATTGAGAGGCAGGCGTTGAGCCAAAGACCGTTGTCTTGTCATGCTGAGCATGTCGAAGCATCTCTCCGCAAAACCAGCTTGACGCCGCCGCCGAATCGCCGAATACTTACCCCGATCCGAACGGGGCTGTCCGCCGCCAGCGTCAATAACCGAGCAGATATAAAGATGCTCGACGGAAAGCGGCAGAGAAACTGGTGGGTGATAGACAATTCATCGTATGAGTGAGCAAAAATACAAGGGTAGTACGAGGGCGGCATGGCTTGCGCTTCGCGGCAAAGGTGGAGGCCCTCTGCCCCCATCTGAGGTGGAAATTCAAGACGCCATTCTGTGGTTTGAGGAGCAGGCTAGAATGGCGCAAGATCAGAAATCTGGAAAACAGTTTCGTATTACCCAGTGGATTGCGCTTTCAGCCGTCCTCATATCCATCCTCGGATGGTTGTTTCCCCGTTTGCCTCGCGAAGCCAGTCTACCACATGAATTACGTTCACGAGTAGAGCCACCGCTCACAACCAATTTACCGACCGGTTTATTCTCACCAGCGACCAATTCCGCGAAAGCCACTTCACAAAAGACCAACAATTTACAATTACAACCATGAGACAAACCTCCGATGAGCCGATCAGGAGGGAGCGCGAGCGCGCTGCTGGTGAAGTCGGGTGTAATTGGCTCGCTCCCTCCTGTCGGCTAATTGAAAACAAGTGGTGAGTGAATGCGCGAACGGGGTAACGCCGGCCAATCTAAATTGGCAAGAGTCAGGCGTTGACCCCAACGACTGGTGTCGAGGAGTCGGCGGACGACGGCTCAAGCCTAGCGTCAAGTGCTCGGTATCTTAATTGCATACGTTTCCGAACACATTCTCGCTCTGACGACTCTCGTTTCTACAAATCCGTTCATATCCAACAATTTTCTTACCGCCGCCTCTTCCAAAGGGCAGCAGAATCCCAAAACCACTTGCTTAAGGGATTTACGAGGGATTGGCCAGTGATGCCTGCCGTCGTAAAATTGGCAAACACTATGGTCGTTGATAGGAATATGCACACGATACTCTTGCTCCCAAATCCATCGTCGCCATTTCTGGCGCATCAAACCGTCGAGTAGTGACAGGAGGTATCCATCTTTCTCTTTTTCGTCGTGCATATTGCGTAGCCGGTTAAAATCCAAAACAGGGCGGTTACGCCGGTATTTCATTTTCACAAGCTCGTCATCTTTCCAAGGGCAGATCACTTCAAAGGCAACACCTGAATGTTTGTCGGCATGAAGCGACCACAGAGTGGGGTCAGAGACGGTCCTGCTGAAAGACAAAATCCCCATCCATGTTTCCAAATCACGAATATGATCTCTTTGAAAAGACTCCGAAAACTCTTTTTCCTGTGGAGTGGTTATTCCGGTAAAGCCGAGCTTCCATTCAAATGGATCGTTGAACTTGGACACCAGCCCAACCCGGAATTTCCCGGCCACAAGCGTTTTCAACGCTGCGTCAGAATCTAAAAAACGGTAGAGTGGAATTAGATCAGCCATAACAACTTTGCCAGTTACCTTACTTCTCCTCTCCCTCCACAATCTTAATTTCGTCTTCCGTCAGGCCGTAAAGCTCATAGACCAGCGCGTCAATCTGCCGGTCGAGGTCGGCGCATTTGTTTTCGTAGAAGGTTTTGTCATTGCCGGTCTTCGCCCTCGCCAACTCCTTCTTCGCCACCAACATCGCCTCCACATTCGCCACTACCGCGTCGTGCTGGGATTTGTCGTCAGGGTCTGAGAAATTGATGCGGCGAATGGGAGTACGAGTAAGAACATTGCCGTTTATTTCCAACCCAACACCTCGCCGCTTGGCGTAGTGCGAATACCAATTCCAAAGTAGCTTCGAATTCATAACGCCCGCAAAATAGCTCAGGTCTTCGGAGATTCCCGTCTTGGGTACGAATACGTTGACGCTGAAAGGGACATAGACAGGCCGCCTGGCCACAGCAAAACTTGGCCGCCTAGCCATTTGCAGGGCCACTATCTTAGGTGATTTCCAGACTTCCTCATCACGGGGCCAGTGGAGGTGCCACCACGAATTTGCACCATTTTGCGTTTCGCGGCGCTCTTCCATGATAGGGCGAAAGCGCTTTAGGTGATTGTGGAGTCGAGGATATTTTGCGATGTCAGGGCAGGTATAACGTGAGGTGTAGATCAGGCTCAGCGACGGGTGGTCGGCTAGGGAATATCTGGCTAGATCACAAAGGTCGTGGTATGGGCGGAGAAGGGATTCCTCTGTTTTCGACAAGCGGAGTCGTTGGCGTTCTGCGGGTCGGAGGGTGAACACTCCTTCTCCCACTTGCCAATGACCTCCGAACTTTTCATTGGTCTTCCGGTTAATAGATGCCGGATTCTCCGCGATACCCTGACGAACAATACCGAGTTCTGCTAGTGGAGTTCCTCGCTCGATCTTCGCCAAGAGTCCAGTTGCGGAAGGTTGGAGATCAACCTTGCCGTGTCGAAACACCTCATTCACGGGTTTGTCGAATGCCTCCACCGGTGCAGTTCCCAAGACGAATGGCTCAGCAGTGGTTTCTTTGTTTGGCTTGGCCAGTTTGATGAGGGTAGGCCCGGTGGATGGCACATTCGAGACACGCAGGATCATGTGCTGCCCTGAAACGTTCTGGAAAACCTTGAGATTACCAAAGAAGAACACTTCATCAAGGTGTGCTGCATCACGTAACGCTGTAATAAGTTTCTCTGCACCTGTGCCTGAAGTCCAATAGGCGTTGGTGATGTATGAAAGCACACCATTGGGCTTCAGAATCTCGAGCCCACGATGAACAAAGTAGTACCAAAGATCCATGCGTGGACTGCGGTACTTTCGTCCAAAACTGCCGAGCGCGATCTGATCTAAAAGATGCTTGTAGTCCAGTTCGCGTCTATATGGCGGATTGCCGATGATGGCATCAAACCCGCCGCGTTTCACAATCTCCGGGAACAATTCTATCGGGTTGAGCTTCTTCTCTTCCTCGTTGGCGATGAGTTTGAGTTGGCCATCGAGAATATTTCGTTCAATGAGCGAGTTGCCGCAGACGATGTTCTTGCTGAGATCAGGCAGCAGCTTTTTCATCTGCGCGGTGTGCTCGAAATCCAACAGATATTGTGCGGTCGTTTCCGGCGATTCGTCTTTGAGCAGTTTCAGGCACAGCGACAGTTGGCAGACTTCGACGGCTTGGGCGTCAATGTCCACGCCGTAGATGTTCTTCACAAGGATGTCGCGTTTCTTGGCGAGCGAAAGATACAGCTTGCCGTCATGCTCAAAGCAATCGCCTTTGCGCGCCTTGCTGCGGTTGGCGTTGTACCATGTGCCGTGGTACGTCAGGAGCAAGTCGTAAACAGCCAACAGGAACGAGCCGCTGCCGCAAGCGATGTCGGCAAAGCGCATTTCGGCAATCTGCGCGGGCGACTTGCCTTCAATCAGTTTGCCGACCGTGTTTTCGACGATGTAGCGGACAATGTATTCCGGCGTGTAATAGACGCCCCCGGCCTTGCGGACTTCGGGCTTGTCCTCGACGTGGACGCGTTTGTCGGTGGCGACGATGACCTTGCCGAGAAACCGCTCGTAAATCGAGCCGAGGATGTGGATCGGAATGAAGTCGAAATTGAAGTTGTAGTCGGTGTCCCCGTGAGCAAGCCGCTTGCAGACTTCGGCGAACGCGGCGTTATCCATCCGAAACGTCGGCGCATCGAGCGTCGGCTGCTGCCGGTAAATGATGCCGTTGTAGATCGAGTCAAGTTGCCGGCAACTGGCGATGAAATCTCGCCATGCGGTCGCGCTACCGGCGAACTTGTTCACCGCGCCTTGACGTTCAATACCTTTGTCTTCAAGAAACCGGAGGAAAACGAGTCGATCCAGTGTACGTTGGGCAAACTCGGTCAACGCTTCGCTGTCGAGTACGGGATTGTTTTTCTTGAAGGCGTGCGCCAGCGCGTTACGGAGTTCGTCCAGCCGTTCCAGCAGCGATTCGTCCACGGGCTTTGGGGCGCGCGCCGTTTTCTTTCCGCTCAGTTGCTTGACATAGGCGTCGAAATACCCGCTGGTAAGCGCTTCGCGGGAGAACAGCCAATAAATCTTCCCGAACCTGTCGCGGTCAAGGTAGTCGGTGTAGTCGAACTTATCCACCCAGTGGTCGAGTGCCGTTTTGAGATTCGGCTGGTGCCGGCAATCCAGAATGTGGAACTGCTCGAAATCAGTGAGCACGGCCAGCGGCTTGCGGCTGCTGTAGCCATAGGAAATGGTCTGGTGATAGTTTCCCGCAGTCGCAAGGTTGTCGTGTGGTTTCTTCGCTTCGAGGAAGAAACGCTCCTCGCCGTCACTGCAACGCGGCGCGATGCAGAAGGCGTAGTCTGCCCGTCCTTGTGTGCCACCGTGGGCGTGATACTCAACCTTCAATTCTTGCTGGTACGGATTCGGTCCACGCTTCCAACCAAGCGCATCAAGAAACGGGTCAATAAAATCAAGACGGACATCGGCCTCTTTATAGTCCGATGACCAATACCGGTCTTTGTGGGCATGGAAGGTTTCGGCCAGACTTTTGACCTTCTTGAACGCTTCATCGAAAGCACTTGTCGTCATCGGCGCGGAGTATGCCAACGTGAGCCGGTCGGGGCAAGCTCTCCTTCGGCGAACCAGCCCGCGATTCACTGCCGGTACGCCTGGCCGACGCCCCGCCGTGCGGGGTAAACTTCAACTCCGGCCACGGCCTGCTTGACGCCCTGTTTACGTTAAGTACATACTCCCGCTAAGGATTTCATGCGAACAGATTGGGCCATTTATATTTCGTTTCTCGGCGCCGGCCTGATCATGCTGCTGCCGCGCAACGCTAAGACGCTGATCCGTTGGACCGCGTTGCTGACGGGGAGCATCGGCCTGCTGATCGCGTTGGCCGGTTACTTCGCCTACAACGCCACCTTCAGCGACCTCATCAAGAGCCAAGGGAACGGTTTCATTACTCTCACCAACGTGCCGTGGATTCCCGCCTTGGGCATCAACTACCACCTGGCGGTGGACGGGATTAACTACCCGCTCGTGGTGCTGAACGGTTTTGTTTGCGTCACGGGTATTTTGTTTAGCTGGAACATCGAAGAGCGCGTCAAAGAGTTCTTCGCCTTTTTCCTGACGCTGATCGCTGCCGTATACGGCGTGTTCATGGCGATGGATTTGTTTCTGCTGTTCGTTTTTTACGAGCTCGCGATCATCCCCAAGTACTTCATCATCGCGATTTGGGGTTCAACACGCAAAGAGTACGGCGCGATGAAGCTTGTCTTGTACTCGTTTATGGGCAGTGCGCTGGTGTTGATCGGTGTGTTGGCATTGTTCTTTGCGGCCGGTGGCCGCAGTTTTGGCATCCTCGAATTGGCGAAGCACCCGCTTTCGCCTGAACTACAGCGGTGGATGTTCCCGCTGCTTTTTGTCGGCTTCGCGGTGCTGGCGGGCATGTGGCCATTGCACACCTGGGCGCCGATGGGCCACGTCGCCGCGCCGACCGCAGCGAGCATGTTGCTGGCGGGCGTGGTGATGAAGCTTGGTTCGTACGCCTGCCTGCGCGCGGCGATCCTGCTGATGCCGCAGGGGCTGGAATACTGGAAATGGTGGATTGCCTGGATTGCGGTGATCGGCATTGTGTACGGCGCGGCGGTGGCGTTCGCGCAGAAGGATTTCAAATTCATCATAGGCTATTCGAGCGTGAGCCACATGGGCTTCGTGCTGCTGGGGCTGGCAACGCTCAACGTGAAAGGAATATCTGGCGCCGTGCTGCAAATGTTTTCTCATGGCGTCGTCGCCAGCCTGTTGTTTGCTGTCGTCAGCCGCATGGTCTACGACCGTACCCACACGCGGCAGCTCGATGAACTCGGCGGCCTGCGACCGGTGATCCCATTCGCGTTCTGGACGTTCCTGATTGCCGGCGCCGCGTCGATGGGTTTGCCGGGGTTCAGTGGGTTTGTGGCGGAGATTCAGGTGCTCATCGGCGCGTTTTCGATGAGCCCGTGGCTGGCGGCCGGCGCGGGACTGAGCATCCCGATCACCGTCGCATACATTCTGAACGCGCTGCACAAGGTCTTCTTCGCTGAGGAAGAACATGCTGGGCACGGCTTGGCGGCACATGCTGATGAACTTCACGGGCGAGACGCCCGCGCTACTGGGGCAGGGGAGTCGCGTTGGAATCTGCCGCCGATCACGTGGCCCGAAGTGGTGGCGGGGACGATCTTGATGTCCTTGCTGGTCATCATCGGGATTTATCCATCCATCATGCTGAACATGATCACCGCCAACGTCGAATTGTTCCTGCGAGGACTGCGATGATGGCGGTGCCTTACTACGAAGTGTTCAGGGCGCTTATCGCAGAAGCGATGCTTGTGGTGACGGCATTTGTTGCACTGATGCTTGATCTGGTGTCACTGCGCAGGGCCGAGATGAAAATGCGCTCGCGGACGCTCGGCACGGTGGCGATTGTCGGTTTGCTGGCGTCCGTGATTCCTCTGTGGCAACAGATCAGCGAGGACTCGGTCGTGTTGTTGGGCGGCACGCTTGTCGTGAACGAGCTGACCGCAATCTTCAGTCTGGTCATCGTCGTGCTGACGTTGTTGACCGTTTTGATCTCGATGGATTTCGACGTCGGTCGTCATGTCGGGGAGTATTATGCGACGCTGTTGTTTGGCGCGATCGGCATGGTGTTGATGGTCAGCACCGAGGAACTGATCACGATCTTCGTGGCTTTGGAACTGACGAGCATTTGCCTGTACATCCTCACCGCCTTCCATAAAGGCGAACTGCGTTCACAAGAGGCAGCGGTCAAGTACTTCATGTTTGGCGCGATTTCATCGGCCTTTCTGTTATTCGGACTGAGCTACGTCTATGGACTGACGGGCGTGACGAACCTGCGGGAAGTCGCCAGGGTGGTCCAGACAAACGGCGCGAGTCCGTTGATGGCGGTCGCTTTGTTGTTCGTCATCATCGGGTTTGGATTCAAAGTGGCGGTCGCGCCGTTTCACTTGTGGGCGCCGGACGCTTACGAAGGTGCGCCGACACCCGTGGCTGCGTTTATTGCGACAGGCTCGAAAGTCGCGAGCTTCTTCGTGTTTGCAAAGGTCATGCTGCTTGGCTTTTCCGGGATGGAGGGCGCGGCCTATCATTACGGCGTCTCTGCGATGTGGCGGGGCAGTGTTGTCGACCTGATCTGGCAGTTGGCGACGTCATTCAGGAATAATTTTTACTTCTCATCGGGATGGACGATGTTACTGGCGGTCACGGCAGTGCTGAGCATGGTCTTGGGCAACTGTGTGGCAATCGTGCAGCGCAACGTGAAACGCCTGTTGGCTTATTCCAGCATCGGCCACGCAGGGTACATCTTTGTTGGCCTGATCGCCGCCACGCAGATGGGCACAACGTCCGTCCTGTTTTACGTGATCGTTTACGGGCTGACGAACATGGGAGCATTCGGTGTCGTGGCCGCGCTGGCCAGCCGCGTTGGCGGCGATGACATGGAAAACTTCAACGGCATGGCGCGCAAAGCGCCGTTCCTGTCGCTGCTGATGCTCGTTTTCATTCTGTCGCTCGCAGGGATTCCGCCTTTGGGCGGCTTCTTCGGCAAGTTCTATCTGTTCGCAGCAGCCGTCGAACGCGATCCGCAGAACTTTGGCCTTCTGTGGCTGGTGATCATCGGGATCTTGATGAGCGCCGTGTCGCTGTATTACTACTTGATTTTGTTGAAGCACATTTATGTGCTGCCGCCAAAGGATGATACGGCAATTGCGACGCCCACCTATGTCAACGTCGCGCTTGCTGCCACTGCCCTGGCAGTGATCCTGTTGGGCGTGTTCCCTGAGCCACTTCTTGCGCTTCTCAAACCCCTCGTCGCCCGTCTATAATCACGATCCCATGACATCAGACTCATTTTTGATCCCGCTCGGAGCGGGATTGATCCGCTGCAGGGCAGAGATCAATGCAGATTGACGGCTCAACGAAACTGGTAGGCGTCCTCGGCTGGCCGGTCACGCACACGGCGTCGCCCGCCATGCATAACGCCGCCTTCGAAGCGCTCCAGATGAACTGGGTCTATCTGGCGTTTCCCGTCGATCCGCAGAATCTGCGTTCGGCATTGTGCGGCGCTCGCGATCTGGGGCTGGTGGGCGCCAATCTCACCGTGCCTCACAAAATCCTCGCGCTCGACATCGTGAACGAGGTGGACGCCCAGGCGCGCCGGCTCGGCGCCGTGAATACCGTCTGTATCGAAAACGGCGTTTTGCGCGGCTTCAATACCGACGGCTACGGCTTTACGAAGGCGATCAAGGAAGAATTCAACTTCTCACTGAAAGGCAAACGGGTCCTTGTGCTCGGCGCCGGCGGAGCAGGGCGCGCGATTGCCATCCAGTGCGCCTTGGACGGCGCAGCGAAGGTATTCGTCGCCAATCGCACCCGCTCCAAAACTGATTCCGTCGCCAGGGAATTGTCGGCCACCAAAACCGCCTTCCAGGCCTTGGAACTCAAGTCCGCCGAGATCGGGCGCGTGATTGGCGAAGTCGATCTATTGGTCAACGCGACGTCGGTTGGCCTCGCTGAAGGAGAATCGCTTGGATTAGACGCATCGCTCTTTTCGTCCAGGTTGTTTGTTTACGACGCGATTTATCGGCCTGCCGAGACCGTGCTGTTGAAGACCGCGAGCGGGGCTGGGGCGAAAGTGGCCAATGGATTGGGTATGTTGCTGCACCAGGGCGCAAAATCCTTCGAGCTTTGGACGAAGCGCAAGGCGCCGGTGGCCGTGATGCGCCGCGCGTTGCACGCGGCCGTTTGCGGGGAACGCGCGTGAGCTTCGGTCTGCGCGTCTATCTGGACTTTGTTGCGTTTCTCTTCGGCGCGGCGATTGGCAGTTTTTTGAATGTGTGCGTCCATCGGATGCCGCGCGGCCAATCCATCGTATCGCCGCCGTCGCATTGTCCGCACTGCGATCAGCCGATTGGCTGGCGCGATAACATTCCGTTACTGAGCTACATCGCTTTGCGCGGGCGCTGTCGTCATTGCCACGCGTCCATCACGCTGCGTTACTTTCTGGTCGAGCTGTTGACGGCGACTTTGTTTCTGCTCGTCGTGTTGAGATTTGGATGGCAATGGATTGTGCCGATCTACTGGCTTTTACTGGCTGGTTTGATCGCTGCCACGTTTATCGATTTTGAGCACTACATTATCCCGAACGAACTGACGTACGGCGGTGTGGTTCTTGGTTTTTGCCTGTCGATTCTCGTTCCCGCCCTCCAACACGCATCCTCCCGCACAGCGGCTGCGCTCCAATCATTCTGGGGTCTTCTGTGCGGCGGGCTGACCTTGTTTCTGGTCGCTGAGTTGGGCAAGGTGGCGTTCGGCAGGCTTAGAATGCCATTGGCGACCGGCACTGTGATCAAGATTGCAGACAATGAGCTGAATGTCGGTGAAGAGCAAATGTCATGGGTGGAAATTTTCAGTCGCGGTTCCGACAGAATTCGTTTTCAGGCGGCCGTGCTGAAGTTTCAGGACAAGGTGTTTGAGAACGCCGCCGTCAGGGTTTCCGAGACGACAATCGATGTCAACGGAACGTCCTTTGAGCTGGCGCAGGTCGGGCCGATTGAAGCCACCACGAATCTCGTGATCATTCCCCGCGAAGCGATGGGATTGGGCGATGCGAAACTTCTGGCTGGGATCGGGGCCTTTCTGGGTTTGTGGGCGGTTGCGTTTGTGGTTTTCGCTTCATCAATGGCGGGCGGAGTCGTCAGCCTGGTGTTGATTCTGGCGCGCAGGAAAGATTGGAGAAGCCGGATCCCTTATGGACCGTACATCGCGCTGGGCGCGGTCATTTGGATCTTCTACGGGCGAGACCTTGTCGATTGGTACATGGGTTTGATAAAAGGATAGCCGGCGCCACATTACGTTATTTCACCGCAGTGGAATCGCACGGCCAATGCCTCATTGGCGTTGTCGAAGGATGGATCGCGGCCCGTGTACATCCCGCTGTATGCGAAGAAGGGACTGCTGTCGGGTTGGGTGACGTTTACCAACGTCGTTGGTGTGAGCGACTTTGACGGTACGTTGACCTTGGCCAAGCCGCCGCAACCCGTCAGCAAATTCTATCCGGCCGGTTTCACAAACACTGTGACGCTTGAGGGCGCCAAATACGTTGCACCGCCATCGGGAGAACATCTGCATTGGCCGTCACCAACGCAGCCTGCAACCTCCTCGCCGCTTTGGGCAGCGGAAATCTGGGTTCCGTCCTGAGCAACTCAGTGACGCTGGACGCGAAGAACAAGGTCACCTCCTGCGTCACCAACGGATTCAAACTGACAGTCGTTCCCGCCACGGGCTTGTTCTCCGGGAGTTTCTTGAATCCTGCGACACACAAAGCGACGAAGTTCAGTGGCGTTCTTTCGCAAAAGCAAGACATTGGCGCCGGCTTCTTTCTCGGCACAAATCAGAGCGGCTTCGTCACGCTCGAACCATCGCCGTAGGCAAAACTATCGGGGGGGAGAGGATCACGCGAGCAACGTGTGATCGCTGCGAAGAGCTTCGAGGCTGCAATCGCTCGCAGCACCGTGCCGCCGACGTGACAAGGCGACCCAACCCGTGACATAGGATTGCGCTCATCGGTTCCCGGTGGAAGGCACCCGGTTGCAGCCCGACGAGATTCTGCATTTCTGCCGCGACCGACCTGCTGATTGCAGAATTGCCCAAGGAAATCCGCGCGGTCGAGTCGTTGCCGCACAGCGCCACCGGCAAGATCGCCAAGCTAGCGTTGAAGAGGCAACTGTAATGCAGTGCTGGAGTATTGGAGTTATGAGAGCAATGGAGGTTACGGTCGTTTTTTTAAGACTCCGCCACTTCATCACTGCAATCCCCCACTCCCCTCACCACGGCGTACCCATCAATTGGCGTGCATAACCGGCCTGCGGACGACCTGGAATCAAAGGCAGCAATTGGATCCTGTCCTTGCCTCTCGAACAACTCATCACGTCTTCTCATTTTCACATTGTGCCACGAGCGGTGACTACATATCATCGGCGGCGGCGATAACCCGGTTGTGGGAATCCGTTTCGTCTGGCGAAGAATGAACCTTGTTTCTTCAGGGTTATTGCGCGCGAAATGACCGAAGTATCCAAAAGGCGAAATACCCTCATCTGCCTGTGTTTAGCGATGGCCACCATCGCTGTTTACTGGCCGGTGCGCCACTTCGACTTTGTGAATTATGACGATTCTTACTACGTCTATGAGAATCCTCGCGTGCGAGGCGGGCTGACGCTCGAAGGTCTTGCTTGGGCGTTTAGCACCAATTACAGATCCAATTGGCACCCGTTAACCTGGCTTTCCCACATGCTTGACTGTCAGTTGTTCGGGTTGGACGCCGGCGCACATCATCTGGTCAACGTCTTGTTCCACGTCGCCAGCGTCCTGTTGCTTTTCCATGTTCTCAACCGGATGACAACCGCTCCTTGGCGGAGCGCATTTGTTGCAGCGGTGTTTGCGCTGCATCCCTTGCGTGTGGAATCGGTGGCCTGGGTGGCGGAACGCAAGGATGTCCTGAGCGGGTTTTTCTGGATGCTCACAGTGTGGGCGTATGTGCGATACGTGGAGCAGCTTACAGTTCACGGTTCACGGTTCAGAGCTTTCTACGGTCTGGCGCTGTTGTTTTTCGCGCTGGGACTGATGGCCAAGCCGATGCTGGTCACGTTGCCGTTTGTGTTGCTGCTGCTGGACTATTGGCCGCTGGGACGGACACATTGGACGCAGTCGGCCGCGGGCAACGACGCCAAGCGGTCTTTGGCCGAACTGCTCCAGGAAAAGCTTCCGTTCCTTGCGCTGGCCATCGTGTCGTGTGGCGTGACGTTCTGGGCACAGCACACTGGAGGAGCAGTTGAATCCTTGGAGCGTCTGCCGGTTGGCAACCGTGTCGCCAATGCCGTGGTTTCCTACGTGCGCTATCTTGCCAAGGCCTTCTGGCCGCACGGACTGGCAGTTTTCTATCCATACCGGCCGTGGCCGTTGGAGGCGGTTGCGGTAACTGGTGCGGTCTTGCTCGGAGTGTCAGCCTGGGTGATCAGGAGGGCTCGTTGCGAACCGCAATTCGTCGTGGGTTGGCTCTGGTACTTGGGGACGCTGGTGCCGGTGATTGGCCTTGTGCAGGTGGGAAGTCAGTCGATGGCCGACCGTTACACCTACATCCCGATGATCGGATTATTGATTATGGTGGCTTGGGGTGTGCCGCGCCGCATCGCTGACCAGCGTGTGCGAAAGTGGGTTTCAGCAGCCGCAGCCGCGTTGCTGGGCTTGTGTGCCGTACTGTGTCGGTTTCAGCTCTGCTACTGGAAAAACACTGAGACGCTGTTTCGCCATGCCTTGGAGGTAACGAGCGCAAACTGGGTGGCCCACAACAACCTGGGGGCCGCCCTGAAGCTGGCAGGTAAGAGGAAGGAGGCAGTCCGGGAATTCGGGGAAGCGGTGCGACTCAACCCCAACGACGGGTACGCGCAGATCAACCTGGGGACCGCTCTGCTCGAGGTTGGAAAATTCCCAGATGCCATCCGTCACCTGGAGCAAGCGGTGCGAATCAAGCCCGACTCTGTGATTGCGCACAACGTGCTCGGTGTTGCCTTTTTGAATGCGGGCGAAATCCAGAAAGCGACCGCGCAGTTTGAGCGGGCGTTGGAGCTGGACCCGGATTCTGCCGATCCACACTACAACATGGGGCTTGTCCTGCGCAAGGCGGGGAAAGCTCAGGATGCGATCGCGCAGTTCGAGCAGGCAGTACGGCTTAAGCCCGATTTCACGAAAGCTAAACAGGAGCTGGCGCAACTGCGGGCGGCTCAGTCGCCGGTTGACCTCAGGAATTGAATCCCAGCAGGCGCTGGCGTTGTGCGTGGGAGACCGGTGCCGAACACCAAGGGACTCTTCCAAGAGCCGCACGCCGTTGGTAAGAACGGGCGTCTTGGCCGTTCGTTGGCCGTCGTTGCAGGGAACGGGCTGGAAGCCCGTTCTACATTTTCTCAAACACGCCTGCGCGGTCGTTGCTCCATGCGCTGCACTTGGTTGTGGGCCCGGTCTGAGTCCGATGGTGTCACTGGTTCGTCCGTCCCAGTTGCTCCAGCCCGGTACGTGCGGCTTGATTCATCGGATCGACGCGCAGCACTTCCTGAAAGGTTTCGCTGGCCTCGGGAAATCTTGCCAAGCGCGCCAAGGTCACGCCCAAGCTGAGCCGTACTGGCGTCATGCTCGGATCAGCGCGCAAGGCTGCTTGAAATTGCTCGACCGCCTTCTGCAGTTTTCCCTGGTTCAGATAGACCGTGCCGAGGTTGGCATGCGCTGCGGCGTCGTCGGGTTTCAGAATCAGAACGAGCGAGAACTGGAGCGCCGCGTGATTGAAGTCGCCCCGTTCTGCGTACGCGGCGCCCAGATTGTTGTGCGCGTCAATGTGGTCGGGTTGGCAGCGCACCGCCTGCCGCCAAAGCGCAATTGCTTCGTCCGGTTTGCCCTGCAGGGCGAGTGCCAAGTTGTTCAGTGCATCGGCATTGTCTGGCTTCAGACGCAGTGCCGCTTCGTAAGCCAGGACAGCTTCTCCGAGTTTTCCCCGCGCCGCCAGCGTCACGCCTAGGTTGTAGTGTGCCAGCCATGCCGACGGGTTCTTCGCGATTGTGTCCCGCCAGAGCGTCTCCTCATCGAAATAGACCTGCGACTGATTCCACGTCAGCGCTCCGAGACAAACGATCACGACCGTCGCCGCGACGCGTGCCGTTTGTTGCTGCGAGTGCTCCCACTGCGTCATGGTGCTGACCGTTCCGCCAACGGTCAGCGCGATGACACCGATGATCGGCACGTATTGCCAGTGGTCGGCCACGAACGAGTAACGATAAAAACCCTGATCGAAGAAGCCGAGGACAGGAAACAGCATGACGATGTAATAACCCGCGCCCGCCACGACATCGCGTCCCCAACTTCTTCGGTTATGCCAGCAATACGCCAGAAGCAGCACCAGCAACAACGCCGGGACGTACACGACGGGCCGGGACGGATCGATCTCCCATCGGGGATAGATCATGGTGAGGCGCACGGGCGCCGCTACCTTGAAAAAATAGAACCACACGGCCCAGCCTGCGCCGGTCAACCTGGCCAGAAAACCGTCGGTGCGCGCCGGCTGTCCCCCGAGCACGCGAACGGCTTGGAACCACACGGTCAGCAGACCGATAACGGCCGACAACACCACGAACGGCAAACAGCACCCAAGATCGCGCCGCGTCACGCGCCTGCTTTTCCACAGCGCCAGCCCGAGAAGAACCACGGGCCACATCACCGCCGCCGGCTTGGCCAACAACGAGAGCAAGTAGCAGCCGACCGATGTCGCGTACCACCGCCACTGCCCGCCGCGTTCAAACCGCAGATAAGCCAGCACGGTCATCAGAAAGAACAACATCGACAAAGTGGTCTTCTGCTCGCTAATCCAGGCCACTGCGGCCACGTTCACGGGATGCACGGCGAAGATCAGCGCCGCGATCCATGAGCCGCGAACGTCGAGTCGCCTCAACACCAGGGCGACCAGCACGGCGTTCAGCGCATGCAATAGCACGTTGACGATGTGGAATCCCAATGGTTTGGCACCCCACAGAAGCCACTGCACCCACCAGGCCGTCCACGTCACCGGATAGTAGTCTGGCGCTTCCGCCGTGAACCAGATGCGCCGCAACCCGTCCGCAGCGTGCACAAACGGCTGTTCCACCAGCAGGACCGAATCGTCAAAGACGAATCCCCCGCGCAGCGCCGGCAGATAAACCAGCACCGCCGCCAGCGCGATCACAGCAGCCTCACGCAGTCGGATGATTCTCTCTTTGGCTTCAGTCACGGTGACTCCAATGGCGCAGCGTCATGGGTTGTCCGGGCTGGTCACGTCGGCGGACTGGCTCCGAACAGGGGTTCGGGTCTGGCGGTAAACGCGTCCGTCACGATACAATCGGAGTCTAGCCTCAATCTCGTCAACTACCTGCGACTGTCCGGCAGAGCGGGCCAATTCGACGGCCTTCTCGGCGGTGGCGACGGCGTCGTTAAAGCGGCCAGTGGCAGCGTAGGCGGCGGCCAAGGTATCGAGATAGGCCGGCCGCCGATTACCGGTGCGTTCGCAGGCTCGTTGTGCCAGCGTCACGGCCCGAACCGGGTCGCCACCTTCCGCCGGCGCGAGCGTCGCCAGCAGCCACGCCAGATTGTTCTGAGCATCCGGATAGTCGGGCTTGATCTGCAACGCCTGCTCGTAGTGTCCGATCGCCTCCTGCACCCTGCCCAGTCGTGCCAAGACAATCCCCAGGTTGCAGTGCGCCTCGGCGATATCGGGCTTGATTCGCAGCGCCTGCTCGTACTGTCCGACTACTTCCTCGGGCTTGCCCACCAGCGACAAAGCGTTTCCCAGATTGAAGTGCACCTCGGCGTAATCGGGCTTGATCCGCAGCGCCTGCTCGTAGTGTCCGATGGCCTCCTGCACCCTGCCCAGTCGTGCCAAGACAATCCCCAAGTTGTTGTGCGCCTCAGCGTAATCGGGCCTGATTCGCAGCGCCTGCTCGAAGCGCTCCTTCGCCTCCGACAGCTTGCCCAATTTGAGCAGGGCGTTTCCCAAGTTGTTGTAGGTCTTGGGATAATCGGAGTTGATGAGCCGCAGCGCCTGCTCGTAGTGCCTGATCGCGTCTTCGAGCCTGCCCGCCCGCGCTAAACTGATTCCCAAGTTGTAATGCGCTTCAGCGCAATCAGGCTCGATTCGCAGCGCCTGCTCGAAGTGCTCCTTCGCCTCCGACAGCTTGCCCAAACGCTCTAACACGGCCCCCAGATTGCAGTGCGCGATCCAAGAGCTCGGATTCTTTGTCAAAGTATCGCGCCAGAGCGTTTCAGGATCTTGATAGGCGTGCGCCTGCCTCCACGTGGACACTCCCAGGACCAGCAGAAGGAGCAACGACAGCGCGCACCGCATGTGGAAGCTCACATGCAATGCCGCCGCTTGGCGGGAAATCGCCGCCGTAGACAGTGCGATCAGGCCTATACTGGGGAGGTACTGATAGTGGTCGGCAACGAACGAGAACCGAAACGTGTAAAGCGGAATGAACCCCAACAGCGGTGAGAGTGTCGCCACGAAGAAAATGACCGCTCCAGCGCAACCACGCCCCCAGTTGTTGCGTCGCCACCACAGGACGAGCGCGACGGCGACACACCCGGTCAGCCACACGTACTGGAGCGGATCGCGCGGATTGATTTGCCAACGCGGGTAACTGAACGTCAGGTTCGTCGGCCAAACCAGTTTCAATGCGTAGAACCACACTGCGCGAGAAGCGATGAGCAGCCGCTCCAGCACGCTGAATGCAAAATACGTTCCTTGGTAATGACCCAAATGAGCCTCCCACCACACCGATACCAAGCCCATCGTGGCGCCCAAAACCAGGAACGGCACAACTTGCGCGATTCTTCTCCACCCGATGGGTTGATCGCGCACCCAAAGAACCAGCACCATCGCCGCGGGTAACGTGCAAGCCGTCGTCTTGCAGAATAATGCCAGCGCGTGCAGCAGCAGTGCCGTCGCGTAGAACCGCCACGGACGCGTGGTCTCTTTGTCCGCGAACTTCATCCATGCCAGCAGCGCCAGCAGATAAAAGAGCGTGGACTGCGTGTTTTTCAGTTCCGTAATCCACGCGACCGACTCCACGTGCACAGGATGTAGCGCAAAAATCGCTGCCGCCAACCATGCGCCGGGCAGCGCCAACCGTTTCAGCACAGCCCATACCAGCAGCGCGTTCAGGCTGTGAAGCAGCACGTTCACGACGTGATACCCCATTGGATTCAAACCCCACAGCATGCGTTCGAACCGCAACGTCGTATAGACAAGCGGGAAATACTGCGATTGGTGGTGCGTTGAAAACCAGATGCGCCTGAGTCCATCCGTCGCGGTCAGCAATGGATTCTCCGTCACGTAGTAATCGTCATCCCAGATGAACCCGCCGCGCATGGCGGGCAGGTATGCTACGACGGTCAGCACAATGATGAGAACCGCGCCTGCGCCCCGTGATCTCCATGCGTCCTTCATCGTGATCCTAACCACTTATTGAGCAGCCCGCAGCCGCGCCAGCGCATTCTGCGCCTCAGCGTAATCGGGCTTGATCCGCAGTGCCTGTTCGTAATGGCCGATGGCATCCTGAGACTTGCCCGCTCGCTCCAAGGCGAGCCCCAAGTTGTAGTGAGCCTCAGCGTAATCAGGGTTGATCTCGACGGCTTGCTCGTACTGTGTGATCGCATCCTGAATCTTGCCGACTTGCGACAATGCAAGCCCCAGGTTGTTATGGATCTCGGCGGTGTCGGGTTTGATCCTCAGTGCCTGCTCGAACTGCACGATGGCCTCCTGAACTCTGCCGGCCTGAGCCAAGGCAACCCCCAGATTGCTGTGGACCTTGGGATCATCTGGCCTGATCTGCACCACCTGCTCGCCGTGCCAGATCGCCTCTTGTAGCTTGCCCTCGCCGGCCAGCAGGAAGCCGAGATTGCTATGCGCCACCCAAGCGTTCGGATTCTTTGCCAGGGTGTCTCGCCAAAGTGTTTCCTCGTCTCGGTAAACACAGGCCCGTCTCCAAGTAGCCGCTCCCAGCACCACAAGCACGGCCACGCTCGCAAGCAGTTCAACAGGCCGGCGCCATTTGCCCGCGCGCCGGCCGATCTTTTCTCCCGTGGCAACCACCAGCGCGATGACCCCGGCGATTGAGTGATATTGCCAGTGATCGGCTACCAACGAGTACAAGTGAAAACTTTGATAAAAGAATCCCAACACCGGGAAAAGCGTCACCACAAAATACCCCAGCCCGAATAACAGCGGTCGTCCCCAGGTTCTGCGCCTCCACCAGAAAACCATGAGGCAAGCCGCGAGGGTCATTCCCGGCAGGTAGGAAACCCAGCGGGAAGCATCGATCTCCCACTTTGGATAAATCACGTTCAGGTTCAGTGGCAGCAGCGCCTTGTACAGATAAAACCACGGTACCCAACCAGCGGCAGCCACACGGGAGGCAACCACCCCCACCCCAAGTACGTATCCTTGCGTTGGCCTATCCTGTTGAAACCAGATCGTCACCAACCCCCAAACCAGTGAAAAGACGAAGAACGCAATGGTGCAGAGAAGATCTTTCCGTCGCACCCGCCCGTGCGTCCACCAAATGCACCCTAGCAGCACAACAGGTAACATGACGACTGCGGTCTTGCTAAGCAGGGCCAACACAAATGCCGCCAATGAAAGACCGTACCAGCGCCATCGGCCCTCTTCGTCGAATCTCAGATACAGAAGGATTGCCAGCGCATAGAACAGCATCGACAGCGTGTTCTTCTGTTCGCTGATCCAAGCTGCGGTAGCCACGTTCACCGGGTGAACGGCAAACACGAGTCCGGCCAGCCAGGCTCCCGGAATTCTCAGGCGTCGTAGGATCATCCACACCAAGATGGCATTGACCGCGTGCAACAACACGTTGACCACATGGTAGCCCGTCGGGCTATTGCCCCACAACCGCCACTCCAGCCAGCACGTACTCGACGTCAACGGCCAGATATCCGTGGGTTTCGACATAAACCAAAGGCGATAGAGTCCGTCACGAGCTTTGATCATCGGGTTGTCGGTGATTAGGATGTCATCCCAAATGAACCCGCCCCGCATCGCGGGGATGTAAACGACAACGGTCAACAAAACGATAAGTGCTGCGCCCGCCCCCAAGAATCTCCAATTGTTCTTCATCGTCCCGCCGATCCTTTCGTCACACCGCTCGCTTGCCTTGGATAAATAACTTCTACGCGCTTATCAAACGTCAAGCCAAGAATGTCGAACCATTTGATTTCAGATTCCTGCGCGAGCGGTCCGCGTCACGGGTTGTGTGGACTCGTCACATCAACGGGCTGGCTCCGAACAGGAGTTCGGAGCTGGCGGTAAACGTGTCCGCTGCGATACGACTCCAATCGTCCCTCGATCTCCGTAACAACCTGCGGTTGCACGGCAGCGCGGGCCAACTCGATGGCCTTCTGCGCGGTGGCGACGGCGTCGTTGAACCGGCCGACGGCTGCGTACGCGGCAGCCAAGGTGTCGAGGTAGGCTGGCACCTGATTGCTTGTGATTTCGCAAACCTGCTGAGCCAGAGTCACTGCCCGAGCCGGGTCGCCACCTTCCGCCGACGCGAGAGTCGCCAGCAGCCCCGCCAGACTATTTTGAGCGTCAAGAAAATCGGGTTTGATTCTCAGCGCATGCTCATAGTGTCCAATTGCCTCCCGGACCTTGCCGACTTGGAGCAGGGTATTCCCCAGGTTGCAGTGCGCCTCGGCATTACACGGTGTGATCCGCAGCACCTGGTCGAGTTGTTCGATGGCTTCTTGAAACCTGCCTGCCTGAGCCAGAGCAGCCCCGAGGTTATTGCGCGCATCGGCGTAATCCGGCTTGATCCGCACGGCCTGCTCCCAATGCGCGATCGCCTCCTGCGTTTTGCCCCACACGATCAGGGCGTTCCCCAACTCGTAGTGCGCCTCGGCATCGCTGGGATTCGACCGCAGCGCCTGCTCGTAGTGCATGATCGCCTCCTGCACCCTGCCCAGACGAACCAGGGCGCGCCCCATGTTGTAGTGCGCTTCTGCGAAGTCGGATTGAATCTGCAGGGCCAGACCGAATTCATCGGCTGCCTCATGGAACCTGCCTACCTGAGCCAAGGCAGCCCCCAGGTTGTCGTGCGCGACGGCGTAGTCTGGCTTGATCTGTAGGGCCTGCTCGAAATGACCGATTGCCTCTTGGACGCTGCCCGCGTCCAACAGAGCTTTCCCGAGGTTGTTGTGGGCCCTGGTGTTCTCAGGGCACTTGACAACGGTGTCCTGCCAAATGGCGAGCGCCGACCTGTAATCGTGGTTCCGTTGGATGGCGAGAATCGCCAACAGCACCACAAGAACCGCGCTCACTCCGCAGCCGAGCATTCTCTGCATCTTTGGCCATGCGCTCAGGAGGTCTCTTCCAACCACAAACCCGCCGACAGTCACCAGTGCGACCACCGCTGCTAGCGGCAAGTACATGCGGTGTTCAAACACCAGATCCGCAACCGGCACGAAGCTGGACGTCGGTGCCAAGATCATGAACAACCAGACGCCGAGAAATCCGAGGGCCGGTTTGCGCCACCAAGCCCAGGCCGTTGCCGCCAGTAATGCGCCAACGACAATCAGGTCAGGCAACGCATCTCGTGCCGTCCGCACCGGCGGCCAGCCGTACTCCCAACCGTAGTCAAAGCACAATGGATGAGGCCAGAATGCCAACCGCAGGTAGTGCAGAATCACCCCCGGCTGCGTCAGCGCGTATTGCAGCGGCGGAATGCCCTTGTACGCAAACCCCGCACTGGTCTTCCAATCCGAGGGCCCATTCGCCAGAAACAGCGGCAGCAGCAACCATGTGGCCGCCAGGCTCGCGTACAACGCCCACCGTCGTTCCATCACCTCGCGCCATGATTTGGCCAGGAACACACAGTCGTACAGGAGTACCACCACGGGCGCCGTAACCATGACGGGTTTGCTGGCCATCCCCAGCGCGCAACTGACCACGGCACCCACCTGCCACCAGATCCTTCGCGACGGTTCGGTGCTGCGGATGACACAGTAGAGAGTCAGCAGGTAGAACAACCCGATGAGCGATTCGCCGCGTTGAATCGTGTAGGTCACGCTCTCCGTTTGCAGCGGATGCACCAACCAAATCAAAGAAATCACGCCAGCCATCCACGGTGCCGCCCCGCCCCAAAGAGATTCCAACGCTTCTGAGGCAAACGTCAACCGCGCCACCCCGTACAAGGTCAGCGCGGCAAGGATGTGGATGCCCACGTTGAACAAGTGGTACCCCCAAGGGTTAAGCCCGCCCAGCGCGTAGTTTACTGCCAGCGACAGAAGCACCACGGGCCGGGAGGTGTGCATGATGATCCCCCATGGCGGCCACAGTTGGCGGATGCGTGGATTTTCCACGATGTGCTGTAGATCGTCAAAGATGAACGGGTTAGGGAAGCTGTTGTGATAAACCAACAGCCCGACGCCGATCACCAGCAAGGGGATGAACTTCTGCGCTTTCAACAGCCGAGAAGTTATCTGAACTTGTTATTCGTGGCCATCTAATATTCATGTACGCGCGCCCACGGACCGAGCGATTTGCGAGCCATCCGAATTGGGTTCTTGGAGCAGCGGCTTTTGTCACGGGTTCTGCGGACCCGCCGCGTTGACGGACTGGCTCCGAACAGGGGTTTGAGGCTGGCGGTAAACTTGTCCCTCGCGATACAACTCCAATCGTCGCTCGAGCTCCTTGATAACCTGCGGCTGCCCGGCAGCGCGGGCCAACTCGACGGCCTTCTCGGTGGTGGCGACGGCGTCGTTGAACCGGCCGACGGCTGCGTACGCGGCAGCCAAGGTGTCCAAGTAGGCGGGCACCCGATTGCCGGTAATCTCGCAGGCCCGTTGTGCCAGAGTCACAGCCCGAACCGGGTCGCCGCCTTCCGCCGGCGCGAGCGTCGCCAACAGGCGAGCCAGATCGTTTTGCGCGCCTAGGTAGTCGGGTCGAATACGCAGCGCCTGCTCATAGTGTCCGATCGCCTCTGGAACCTTACCCAATCGCTCCGAGGCGATCCCCAGATTGTAGTGTGCCTCGGCCATATCGGGTGCGATCCACAGTGCCCGCTCGCAATGCCCGATTGCCTCCTGTACCATGCCCCGTTGCAGCAGGGCACCTCCAAAGTTGTTTTGTGTCTCGGCCGAATCGGGGTTGATCCGTACCGCCTGCTGGAAGTGTCCAAATGCCTCTTGCACTTTGCCTTCCTGCGACAAAGCCACTCCCAAATTGCTGTGTGCTTGGGCGGAATCGGGCCTGATCTGCAGCACCCGCTCGAAGTGCCTGATGGCCTCCTGTACCTTGCCTTTCTGCCACAGGGCCAACCCCAGGTTGTTGTGCGCCTCGGGATAGTCAGGCTCGATCCTTAACGCCTGCTCGAAGTGCCCGAGAGCTTCCTCAACTCTGCCTTGTTCCGCCAGGGCAACTCCCAGGTTCGAATGAGCCACAGGGTTGTCTTTCGTTACGGCCAGAGCGTGCTCGAACAGTGTCACGCTGTTTCGCCAGTAACGAACCTGCAGCCGACATAGCACCGCACAAACGATCAACACCAGCGCAGCAGCCCCCGCAACGATCATCCGCCCGACTTGTTGTCCAACTGCGGCGTTTGGGATGCACCAAGCCGCCATCATGAACACCCCGATCAATGGCAAATAGGTGTAACGGTCGGCCATGGACTGCACCCCTACTTGCACCAGCCCGATTACGGGCACGAGCGTTCCCAAGTACCACAACCAACCTGTGACGAAATGTGGCTCACGCCGTCCTCTCCATATTACCCAACCGGACACCCCGACCAGAACCACGCCGGCACCCACAACCACCTCCCAGGGCCACTTCCGATGTGGATAGAACACCGCCAGCCCGCTTGGCCAGAAAGCCGCACTGAGATAGCGCGCGTAGGAAACCACAGCATTGGCCACACGCTCGCCAATCGGCAAACGCTCCAGCGGCGCGACTGCGCCCGCCGCGCGCTGCGCCCAGAACGTCACGCCACACGAGATGACAGCCAGAGCAAGGAATGGGAGCTTCTCCTTCAGCAGGTGGCTTAGAGGGGCTTCAGTTTTCTCCACAATGACCGACTTCGTACATCGTGTCCGGCCCAGCGGCCAGTAGTCCAGCAACAACAACACAAACGGCAGTGTCACCAGCATCGGCTTGGCCATCAGTCCCAACGTGAAAAACAACAGCGCCAGACTATAGAAGGCGTGGGGCGTTCCGCCTTCGCCAAGGCTTCGGCGGACGGGGGAGCGTTCCGCCTTCGCCTTGACCGCCTGTGACGGACGAGCTACGGCGGACTTCGGAGCGTTGAGCGTTTCCACGTATTGCACATACGCCCACATAGTCAGCATCCAGAAGAACGCGCTCAGGACATCCTTGCGCTCCGCCACCCAGGCTACCGATTCCACGTGCAGCGGATGCAGCGCAAACAGCGCCGCGACAGACCCGCTCCGCCACGGCGCCCGCGTCATTCTGTTCAGCACGCTGAAAAGCAGCAGGGTATTGACGATATGAAACAACACATTGACGAGATGATGCGGCCCGGCTTTCAGCCCGAACAACTGGCAATCCAGCATGAGGGACAGCCAGGTCAGCGGATGCCAGTTGCCCATGTGATTGGTCGTGAAAGCCCAGACAAGACCTCTGAGCGTCAGTCCGTCTCGTACGGGAAGGTTCTCAGTGACATATCCATTATCATCGTAGTTGATGAACTCGAAGTGGCTGACCGGCCAGTAAACAGCGACAATGGTCACAGCCAAACACAGGCAGATCAGGACGTTTCGCCGCCGATGGGATGCTCCAGTCATTTTGTGTAGATACTGTTGAGAAGACAAGCTCCGGTCTGCGCCAGGCGAACTCCAGTTCCCGTGCGCGGGCAACCGAACCCGTCTCCAGTGCAGTTCATTGTACGGCGTCACCGCGAGTGGCACAACCGAGAAGTAGGGGAAATGGGGAATTGGAGTGATGGAGTAATGGAGTGTTGGATGACGACGGCGCCCATCGAGAGCGCGGTGGCAACCGTTGTAGTTGCGCTTCTGTGAACCACGCTCCGAGCGTGGTGAAGCGCAAATGTGCGTCCTGTTCGGCGCTTCGTTCACCCCGAAAGCCTTCGGGGCAGGGAAGCGCCGCTACAGCATTTTCTTCAGTTCCAGTTTGGCGATCTTTCCGGTCGCCGTGTGCGGCAGCGACTCGACGATGTGGAATTCCCGTGGGAGTTTATAATCGGCCAACCGCTCGCGGCAGAATCGCAAGAGTTCATCCGACTGCAGCATCGCGCCGGGCGTGGGGCTGACGAAGGCGATGGGCACTTCCCCGCGTTTCTCGTCTGCCTTGGCGACGACGGCGGCTTCGCGAACGTTCGGGAATTGGTAGATGACCTCCTCGATCTCGCGGGGATAGACGTTCATGCCGCGAACCAACAGCATCTCTTTGCGGCGATCCACAATGTAGATGTAACCGTCCGCGTCCTTCCTGCCCACGTCGCCTGTATGCAGCCAGCCGTTGCGCAGTGTCGTTGCCGTCTCCTCGGGTTGATTGTAGTAACCTTGCATGACGTTCGGGCCGCGCACAACGATTTCGCCGACCTGCTCAGGGGGCAGTTCACGGTCGTGGTCATCGAAAATCTTTACTTCGATATCGGGCAGCGGCAGCCCGACCGAGCCGGGCTTGCGCACGCTGTGATAGGGATTGAACGACACCACAGGCGATGCTTCGCTCAATCCGTAGCCTTCGAGCAAAGGGATATGCATCTTTCGTTCGAACGCTTCCAGGGTCTCGCGGGCCAGCGGCGCGGCGCCGGACACGGCCATGCGCAGTTTGAGGACCCAGTGCACCCAGAAGGGGATATTTGCCTGCGCCAGCGCCTGGAAAATCTGCGGGATGCCGACGAAAATGGTTGCGCGGTTGAAAATCATTTCTTGCATCGCGGCCTTGAAGGGATGGAGAGACCTGATCAGCACGATGCCGGCGCCCATCGACAGCGGTGTGAAGATGCAGACCGTCAGCATGAAACTGTGAAACATCGGCAGCAACAGCGTCAGCCGATCGTCGTCGGTCTCTTCGAGGGCTTGAATGCAACTGTGAACGTTGGAGGCGATGTTGCCGTGGGAGAGAAGCGCGCCTTTCGGCTTGCCCGTCGTGCCCGATGTATAAATGATCAAGGCGGTATCAGAACGGTTCAGGGTTGGGAAATGGGGTTCACGGTTCAGGGTTCCGGGCTGGTGGGACAGATGTTTCGTGGGAGCGACGTCCATGTCGCGACCGGTCTGGGACTTGGAACTCTCACCCTGACCCTCTCCCTTGTTCAAGGGAGAGGGGAACCTCCCGCCGAGCGCCTCAATGGAGGCGGTCTTCACACCCTGCAGCTTCGTGACCGTCTCGTCAAAGTCGCTTGAGGTCACCAGGCAACTGAGCCTGCAATCATCAACGATGTGCTGGATTTCCGGGGCCTTGAGAAAGTTGTTGATCGGCACAACCACCGCGCCGCTCTTGAGCGCCGCGTACAGGACATAGATGAACTCCGGCGAGTTTTCCAGCAGGATGCCGACGCGGTCGCCGGGGCGGACCCCGCTCTGAGCGGGACCAGCCCCGAACGTTTGTTCGGGGCCAGTCTGCAGGTTGGCAGCGTAACGATGGATGCGCTTGCGCAGTTCCGCGTAAGTGACGGTTTCGCGCCCCCAGAGTATGGCGGTCTTTCGGGCGTTGGCGGCGGCAACAAGATCGAATTGGGAAACGACCGTCTGTTCAGTCAGGTGGTGGAACCAACGCACGGCGCGTGCGGCAGCCGGGCCGCCGCTTTTGCCGACGGAGGGGACGGGCGAGCCTACCCTGCGCTGGCCAGGGACGCCCGTCCTACCAGTCTGCGCGCGGTGGATCGTCTTGCTGCGCGAGGGCAAATCGCTGGGGTGAGGCGTGTCGGCTGACATAGTGTTGCTGATATTACCAAAGGGCAGACTTCTTTTCCGCAAGAAATTGAGTGCCGTTCCACAAGCTCATGCGCCAGGCGGAGACGGGGCCGCCGTTCGTGAAATCCTCGCCACACACCGCGAACACGTTCCAGTGGCGACCGTTCGGAGCGCAGGTCTGCTCCATGAGCTTGTTTGGGAGATTGACTTGACGGTATTCAAACTTCACCGAGTCCACCTGCGCGCCTGTCCATTTGACGTAAAATTCCTCCCGCTGCTCGGCCACAGGCAACCGCTCGGGCTGAAAGAGTATTTTCGAGGCGCCGTCGGTCAGGAAAAGGTTCTTGTCGGCGCGGCCAACTGTTTCGGTGTGTCTGGTGGCGGCGACGTCCACGACACGGGCGCGGGTCGTGGCGCAACCGCAGAGGACAACGGCTAGAACGGCGGCGGGGAGAAGAGCGAAGATGGAAGAGCGTGTGGCGAAGAATAAATTG
>JBEKFI010000034.1:0-29072 GCA_050013395.1 Verrucomicrobiia bacterium
CGCGGTCTGGCCGCCGGTGAGTTTCCCGATGTCTGGAACCTGACCCGTCCGGAGAATGTCGCCGAAGTGGCCCGCGCTTACGTTGAGGCCGGCTCGCGCGTCATCCTGACGAACACGTTTGGGGCGAACCGGCTGCGCTTGGCGGAAACCGGATTCGCGGACCGCGTGGTGGCAATCAACGAGGCTGGCGCTCGTTTGTCACGAGAGGCTGCCTGCAACCGCGCGTCCGTGTTCGCCTCGATGGGGCCAACTGGAAGAATGCTCATGGCGGTCGAAGCGAATCCGGAGGAAATCAGCGCCGCGTTCCGAGAACAGGCTGCGGCGCTGGCGTGCGGCGGAGCCGATGGCCTCGTTGTGGAGACCATGTCCGATCTCGCAGAGGCAAAACTGGCCGTTGCTGCCGCCAAGGAAACCGGGCTGCCGGTGGTGGCCTGCATGGTGTTCGATTCCGGCAAGGAGAAAGACCGCACGATCATGGGCACGACACCCGAAGAAGCTGCTGCGGGACTCGTGGAGGCCGGCGCGGATGTCATCGGCGCCAATTGCGGTCAGGGCATTGCTGGATTCGTGAAGATCTGCGAGCGGCTCAAGTCCGCCGCGGCAGGTCGTCCCGTCTGGATCAAAGCCAACGCCGGGCTTCCCGAACTCAAAAACGGCAAGCCGTTCTATCGGACGACGCCGTCGGAGTTCGCGGCGTTCGTCCCCGCTCTGCTGAAGGCCGGGGCGGACTTTATCGGCGGTTGCTGTGGGACTTCACCGGAATTTATCCGGGCAATCCGCCAGGCATTTGACAAGAACACATTCCGATGAAACAGGCGCTCTCGAACACTACCACCGGCGTCGTCCATAGCTGTTGGGTTATTTGTAGCCGCGAGCCTGCTCGCGGAATTCGGGACTGCCGACAATATACGACTAGCCGCGAGCAGGCTCGCGGCTACAATCCGGTGCTGGTGTCGAGATGCGCACCCCGATGAGTCGCCTGCGTCTTTATGTCATTGCCTGCAAGGTATTCGAGCAGGAACTCGCGGTTCTGGCCGCCGGCGCGAAAACCGAGGCGCGCATCCAGTATCTGGAGATCGGGTTGCATACAGGTCCTGCCGAACAACATCGCG
The DNA here is from genome assembly GCA_050013395.1 of Verrucomicrobiia bacterium. Classification (GTDB taxonomy): domain Bacteria; phylum Verrucomicrobiota; class Verrucomicrobiia; order Palsa-1439; family Palsa-1439; genus JBEKZD01. Next base: position 1,113 of record JBEKFI010000034.1, read on the forward strand.
TTGCTTTGCAGAGCGCAATCGATGCGGTCGCAACCGGTCGCTTCGACGCGATCGCGTTGGCCTACGGCCTCTGCAATCGCGGGATCGTGGGGCTGCAAGCCCGGACATTGCCGGTGGTCATCCCGCGGGCGCACGATTGCATCGGGATGCTGCTCGGCAGCAGTCAGCGGTACCTGGCCGAACTCGAGTCGCATCCGGGCACTTATTTCCAAAGTCCCGGCTGGGTGGAACATTTGCCGGCCGACCACATGTTGCGTCAGCAGAACCTGCCGGTCGGCCCCGGCCTCAAAATGACCAGGGAAGATCTCGTGGCCCGGTACGGCGAGGAAAACGCCGCTTACCTGCTCGAACAACTGACTGGCTTCACCCGTCACTATTGTCGTCTCGCGTACATTTCGACCCCGGTGCCGCAAGCGGAGAACCACGAACGCGCGGCGGCGGAAATTGCGCGTCAGCAAGGTTGGACCTTCGACCGTCTGCCGGGCGACCTCGGCTGGCTCCGTCGGTTGCTCGACGGCGACTGGACCGAGCAGGAGTTTCTTAAACTGAAACCGGGTGAACGCCTCGGCCTCCGTTACGATTCGCAACTCATCGCCGCCGAGCCGCCATGACTCACAAGAAGCATAAACAGTTGGTCGCGGTGTTTGCCACGGCCCCTCACCCTAACCCTCTCCCCCCAAGCGGGGCGAGGGGATCATCAGCGTCGTCTCCTCTCCCCGCCGGGGGAGAGGATCAAGGTGAGGGGGATGGTCCTTGTCTTCGATCAGAGGAACATCGTTCGTCATGAGCCAGACAGCCCACACCATCAAACTGTCTCCAGCCGACCTGAAGCTCGACGTTCCTCACGGTACTTCTCTTCAGGATGCGCTGTTCGCGCAAGGCGTCGAGTTCCCGTGCGGCGGCAGCGGCCGCTGCAAAGGGTGTCGGGTCAAAGTCATCAGCGGGTCTCTGCGCGCGACCGACGAAGAAGCAGCTTTGCTCACGTCAGCCGAGATCGCCGACGGCTGGCGACTGGCGTGTCGTCACCAGGTGGACGGAGACCTGCAATTGGAACTTGCCCAATGGGAAATGCCCATTTTGGAAGACCGGTCTGCGTTCGCTTTCACTCCACGCGAGGGTCTCGGCGTTGCGGTCGATCTCGGCACCACGACCATCGTAGCCCAGCTCCTCGACCTGCGATCTGGTCATATCCTCGCTGTCCGCTCGGCCTTGAATGCACAGTCCCGCCACGGCGCGGACGTTATGAGCCGCATCGAATACGCTTTGCAGGGCGGCCAAGCCGAGTTGGAAACACTGGTTCGAATTCAGATTGGCGACCTGGTCGAGCAGTTGCTCGCGCAAGGGCGGAGCGCACTTCCATTGACCCGTGTGCTGGTGGTGGGCAACACCGTTATGCATCACCTTTTCTGCGGCGCCAGCGTCGAACCTCTTGCGCGTCATCCGTTCGAGCCGAAGCAGCCGGGCCGCTTCCAGTTCTCGCCGGGCGAGTTGGGATGGAACTTTCGGGTGGCGACGGTGGAGTTTCTGCCGTGCCTCGGCGGATTTGTCGGCTCGGATGTCCTGGCGGGCATCGTGGCCACGGAACTGCACAGAAGCTGCGAGTTGGCAGCCTTGATTGACCTCGGAACGAACGGCGAAATCGTCGTGGGCAATCGTGACCGGTTGTTGTGCGGTTCCACCGCAGCGGGGCCGGCCTTCGAAGGCGCGCGCATTTCCATGGGCATGCGTGCGGCGCGTGGCGCGATTTGCGATGTGCGCGTCAACCGTGGCGCGCTGGTCTGTCGCGTGATCGGTGGTGACACGCCGCGCGGGATTTGCGGCAGTGGTCTCGTGGATGCCGTCGCTGCCGGGCTCGAACTGGGCTGGATCGGCCCGAATGGACGGATGACCGTCGGCGACGCGATGCGGCTCGCCGAAACCGTGTCGCTTAGCCAAAGCGACGTGCGCGAGTTGCAACTTGCCAAGGGCGCAATCGCCGCCGGTCTCCGCATCCTGACCGGGCGGCTCGGCGTTTCCTTGGAAGACATCCAGCGGGTTTATCTGGCGGGCGCCTTCGGCAATTACATCAGCCGCGCCAGTGCCCGTCGGATCGGGCTGTTGCGCTTCCCGCTTGAACGAATCGTGGCATCCGGCAACACCGCACTCTTGGGCGCGAAACTTGCGTTGTTCGAGGATACCGATGCGTGGGAGTCAATCCGCCAGTGCGTCGAGCACGTCGCGCTCAACGAGGATCCCGAGTTTCAGGATGTTTATGCCGAGGAGATGCGGTTTCCGAGTTAGGGCCGGTCGAAACTGCGGCGCGCGCTTCGGATGCAAAGTTCGCGCTTGCCGTTTGCGGTGACCTGCCCATAATTAACGGCGATGAGTGTGTCCTTCTGCAGAGAGGGTAAGCTGGCCAAGCTCAGGCACGGGCGGCATTCCTTCACCGCGCTGGACACAAAATCGCATACGTTATTGATGGTGCGGGGAATTTTGAGCGAATAGCTGCGTTGAGGACGACATGCGGGTCCAGTGACAAAATGAAAGCCTTTGCTGCGTGACGGTACGGAAGTTTCTCAGTCTTCTGCCTCAGCTGCCGCGTACACTTTTTTCCGCCCGTCTTTGTTCTGCCAGATCTCGATCACGCAATCCAGCCAAGACACGTCTTCCGGATTCTGCGTGAGCTGCTTCACGATCGCATCCAAGCCCACGGGGAGCCGAATCTGAAGTTTCGGTTGAAACTTCAGCCCAGTTTTCTTTCCGAGGCGCCGTGTAGCTTTCATCCATTCTTGGAGTGCCTGAATGGAATCATCATCAGGCGTAAAGCTCAACTGCCGCTTCACAAATGGAAAACCCTTTGTCATCACCACATAGTTTTCAGGCAGCAAAACGAAGTAAATCCAGTAGTCGCGCTCGAAGAAGAGCTTGTCGATTGCCATGAGGCTGCTGATAGCAATCCATTTGAAGTTCTTCGACATTGTCTTTACTTCGATTTTCCTAACATCGCCGCGCCTGTTTGTGGAAATTCCATTGAAGCCGGAACTCCTCCTGAGAAGGTGAAGCTGGCAGCCTCGGAATGTTTCCACAGAGCAAACCAGTCCCATGCCGACTTTCTCAAGTGATGCCGGGCTAGGACCCATTACCATCGAATCAGTCATTTCAGCTTAATCCTTTGGCAGTTTAACAGGCTAAAGTCATTTGGGAAGAAAAACTGAAAATCAACACGCCTGCCTTCAAATTCGGGATACATGCCGCCAGTCGACGCCATTCGCCGATGATACCTCTCGGTGAAACGAAGTGAACTGACGCGGCACTTCGCGGGAATGACCAGGGCAATGTCAAGGTCGCTGCCCACCGTTGCGATACCCTTCGCTACGGAACCCACCACAAAAGCGCTGAGCACTTTTACCCGAACTCGAAAGGAGCAATTGAATCGGAGCGCATGCCTCACCCATCTCAGTGACGGTAGGTGGTTCATCCGAAAACGTTCGCACACGAAAGCATATTATCCGTTATGGTCGGAAGAGCATTGCCATTCTTGAGTTCAGATGGTACGATATCCATCGCTTGAAGCACAATAGTCGCCGAGTTGATCATCCATGCCAACTGCCGCCTGCCTTGATGCGGCGACTGTTTGCTCTGTTTACGAAACCCGATGAAATGATCTTGGATTGCTTCGATGGTGCCGGAACTTCTACGCTGGTTGCCCATCAGATGGAACGCCGTTTCATCGGCATTGAGCTTTCAACCCGGTATTATAGGATAGCGAAAGAGCGGCACGAGATGCTGTCACAAGGTGAAGACCCGTTCGGGAAGCGGGCTAGTATTCCCAACGCCAAGAACAGCCGTGTCGAACGACTTCCCAAGCAGAAGTACGCAGTCAGTAAGAAGGTCCTCCAGCTTGAGGTCCGGCAGATTGTCCGCAAACTCGGGCGGCTTCCCACACGCGAAGAAGTGCGTAAGATGAGCAAGTACCCGATCAAGTATTTCGAGGACTACTTTATCAGTTGGGGTGAAGTATGTGCGGCGGCGCGGCACGAGGGTATGTCGGACTCGCCGTCGAAGAAGGTGACTGCAGAGGATCTTCAACCTAGCCTGCTTTAAGCCCGATCAGCCTGATTTGCCGCGCTCGCGGGAGCTGAGAATCGCACATCCCACACCGGACACAAGCTCAGGCCCCGGCCTTGATCGCGTCTTGCACGGCGCGGAACATGGCGAGGATGTTTTGGGTCGGCACGTTGCCTTGAATGTTGTGGGTGCCGTTGAAGACGTAGCCGCCGCCTTCGCCGAAGATGTCGATGCGCTCACGCACCTCGCGGTAAACCTCTTCCGGTGTGCCGAACGGCAGAGTCTTCTGCGTGTCCACGCCGCCGCCCCAGAAAACGAGGTTCTTGCCAAACTCGCGCTTGAGCCACCGCGGGTCCATCCCTTTCGCGGAGCATTGCACGGGGTTCAGCGCGTCGAACCCGGCGTCGATGAAATCCGGGATGAACGGATGCACCGCACCGCAACTGTGGATAAACGTCTTCCAGTTCGTCAGTTTGTGGATGTGATCGTTCACCGCCTTGTGGAACGGCTTGTACATCTCGCGGTAGGTCTGCACCGAACAGAACTGGCTGGTCTGCGTGCCGAAATCGGTGCCGGAGACGAACACCACCTGCGCGCGGTCGCCGACGGCTTTGGCGAGCAACTCGATGCTCTTCAGCGCGGATTCGCACTGGCACTCAAAGACCTTTCTCACGTAGTCGGGGTGCGTGACGGTGGCCATGTACCATTCTTCCACGCCGCGGATGCCTTTCGGATTTTTCATCCACGGGGCCGGCACCAGCGCGATGTCGCCAAACGCCGTGCCGGGCAATGTCATGTAGATGCCGTAGCTGGTGGTCTCATACCAGTGCCGCGCCATTTTCGCGAAATGCTGGACTTCTTCCTCGCTGACCACGCCCATCTCCTCGCAGTTGTCGGCGGGATCGAGCTTCGATTCGTCGAGCGGTTGCTGTCGATTGACCGCGTCGAAAAAGTAGCTCCCCTTCGGCATCCAGGCGCTGGGCGGCACGCTGGTGTCGCCTTCGGGATAAATCAGCCAGCCGCGGTCCTCGGCCGGGGTCACATTGAACTTTTCCGGCACCAACACGGGTGTGCCATCGAACATCGTGAACGGTTTCCAGCCTTCGTTCTTGAACCCGAACATCGTGCCCGGCCCGTGCACGCCCACGACGTCGAGCCCGAGCGCCTGGCGCAATTCCCCGTCAATCTCGCCGAGCATCTGGTAGGACTCGATGATCTTGACGCGGAAGTTCGGTTGGCCGAGCACAGCCTGACGCAGACGATGGACCGCGCCGGCGCAAATGCCCGTTTGAAACCCGGCGCCGAAATCGACGCACAACCGGTCGGCGGGTTGGTGATTCAGCGTGGCGGCAAGTCGTTCCCGTGAAGTCATGGGCGTCTTTTCCAGCGGTCAACTGCCGGTCACTGCTTTTTTGGCCAACGTCACGGCGCTGACGGCGGATTCACCGTAGCCGTCGGCTCCGATCTCGTCGGCATACTTCTGCGTGATGGGTGCGCCGCCGACCAAAACCTTTACGCGATCGCGCACACCGCCCTGCTTGAGGGCGTCGATCGTTGTCTTCATGGCTGGCATGGTCGTGGTGAGCAAGGCAGACATGGCAACGATCTGTACATTCTTATCCTTGACCGTGGTCACAAAGCGGTCCGGCGTCACATTCACGCCCAGGTCGATGACCTCGAAGCCGCCGCCTTCGAGCATCGCCGCGACGAGATTCTTCCCAATGTCGTGCAGATCGCCCTGCACGGTCCCGATAGCGACGCTGCCCGCCGACTTTGCGCCGCTGGCAACAAGACGTGGGCGGAGCAGTTCCAGCGACGCCTTCATCGCGCGCGCCGAGAGGAGCAGTTCGGGCACGAAGTAATCGTTGCACTCGAAACGCCGACCCGCTTCAGCCATAGCTGGAATCATCCATTCCTGCACCAGTTTGAGAGGTTCCACTCCGGTGGCCAAGGCTTGCTCGGTTGTTTCTTTGGCAGTCTTGGCGTTGCCCTTAAGGATGGCGTCGTAGAGCGGTTTGAGGTCTGGCATTCCTAGCTCCGTGATGATTGTTCACCGTGGCTTATTAGAGCGCCTAACGAAACCGCCCCTTCCGTAGCCGCGCCGTTGCGCTCTGCTGAGCGCGTCTCGCGGACTCGGCTTACGGGTGCGCTTTCCCCACGCAGGCTGAAGCCTGCGGCTACAGTTTTGTTAGCGACTCTTACTAGCAATGTATAGTTGGAAACCGGTCTTCGATGCAAGAATAGAAGTCGCGAAACAGCCGGATTGAGCCATCTGGACACTACTACCGACATAGTCCATGGCCGATAGGGTGGTTGTAGCTGCGAGCCTGCTCGCGGCCTCTGCAACCGCCGGCAAGGTACGACTTGCCGCAAGCAGGCTCGCGGCTACAATCCGGTGGCAGTACCGAAAGACGTACTCTGTCAGAACTTGAACGTCCACTCGTCGGACGCGTACCGCGAGGCGGCAAGTTCGGCGATTTTGCCGGCGGGAATCTTTTTGAGCGGTTTGTCCGCCTGCCACGTGGCCTTCAGAGCTTCTTTGATCTGGTGAGCGGATATGCTGTCGAGGTTCGTCAGGAAGTCGCGGTGCGTGCGATTGTGGCGGTACGCGGGCTGGCGCGATGGCATCGGGAGTACGCGCTCAATCAGTTCGATGTCAGCGCCGAGAAGAAACGTGCCGTGAAACAGAAGAAAGCGGCGCTTGCGGCGTTGCGCGTTGCCTGAGAATTTCATGTTGCCGAGCGTGAGGTCGCTGTGGCCGCGCACGGTGACGAATCGCAAGCTGGAAGCGTGCGCTACTAACGGGGCGAGCGCGTCGCGGTGACGTTGCATGACGTAGGCATTGGTTTCGGTGATGCCTTTGAGCGGGCCGTCTTCGGGAATTCTCAGGATCAGCGAAAAGTTCAGGCAGCCCGGTCCTTGCACCACCGCGCCGCCGCCGCTGCAACGCCGCAACACGGGGACGTTGGCCCGCCGCGCTGCATCGAGGTTCACTTCTGTCCGGGTTTTGTTCGAGTATCCGAGCACCACGAACGGGCCGCGGTGTTCCCAGAACCGCAGGATTTCCTGGTCGCAGCCTTCCTCGCAGAAATCAAGCAACGCCTCGTCGCAAGCGAGATTCTCCTGCGGGGTCGGCAGCGTTAGGTCCAGGTATTTCATGACTCTTGGCTAATATTGCGAACAGGTTACAGACTACACGATGTCCCATAAATGCCAAGAGAGGGATTCAATCCATAGGAGCCGCCCTTCCGGGCGCGACCGGGCCCGAGATCGCGCGCAGAAGCGCGCTCCTACGGTGAGATTCACAAGTACTGGTACATTTTGCTGTAGCGGCGCTCTGCGAGCGTCGAAGTCATATGCGTCGGCGGTCACAGATCGCCGCTGCAATCTTCAAAGTGTACCACTACCGATTCACAAGACCGATTGCGGCCAATTGTTTTTTTTGTAAAGATGGATTATTTGAAGGTAACAAATGGTGAACTTGAGCCTGAAAGAACAACTGAGGCGGAAACGCAGGGGCGTGGCGACGCCGACGGACACCTTGAACACGCCGTACGTCAACACGATTCCCACCGAGGACGAGCCGCCGTATCCGGGCGACCGCGAAATCGAGCGGCGCATTAAGAGCCTGGTGCGTTGGAATGCGATGGCCATGGTGGTCAATGCCAACCGCGTTCATCACGGCATCGGCGGTCACATTTCGACGTACGCTTCCGCCGCGACTCTCTACGAGGTGGGATTCAATCATTTCTTCCACGGTGGCGACGGCGATCACACGGGCGACATCGTGTATTTTCAGGGACACGCTTCGCCGGGGATGTACGCACGGGCATTTCTGGAGGGGCGTCTCGACGAACAATATCTCCATCATTTCCGCCAGGAACTCGCCGCAGGCGGCGGGCTTTCTTCCTACCCGCATCCGTATTTGATGCCCGACTTCTGGCAGTTCCCGACTGTCTCGATGGGGCTGGGCCCGATCATGTCGATCTATCAGGCGCGGTTCAATCGTTACCTGCGCGCGCGCGGTTTTCTGACGGGCGAGGAATCGAAGGTCTGGTGCTTTGTCGGCGACGGCGAAGTGGACGAGCCGGAAACCCTCGGCGCGTTGACGCTCGCCTCGCGCGAGGAACTCGACAACCTCATCTGGGTGGTGAACTGCAACCTGCAGCGCCTCGACGGCCCAGTGCGCGGCAACGGCAAAATCATCCAGGAACTCGAAGCCGCCTTCCGTGGCGCGGGCTGGAACGTCATCAAAGTGATCTGGGGTTCGGATTGGGATCCGTTGCTGGCGGCGGACGAGGACGGTCTGCTCGTCAAACGGATGGAAGAGGCCGTGGACGGAGATTACCAGAAATACTCGGTCGCTCCCGGCAGTTACACCCGCAAGCATTTCTTCGGCAAATATCCTGAGCTGGTGGAGATGGTGAACCATCTCACCGACGAACAGATCCATCGCCTCCGTCGCGGCGGTCACGACTTGCAGAAGGTCTATACCGCTTACAAGGCCGCTGTCGAACACAAAGGCTCGCCCACCGTCATTCTCGCCAAGACCATCAAAGGTTACGGGCTGGGCGAAGGAGGTGAAGGCCGCAACATCACGCATCAGCAGAAGCTGCTGAATGAAAAAGAACTCCGCGAGTTCCGCGACCGGTTCAAGATTCCGGTCAGCGACGAGGAAGTCGCAGAGACGCCGTTCTACAAACCGCCGCCAGATAGTTCCGAGATCAAGTATTTGCTGGAACGGCGCAAGCAACTCGGCGGCTTCCTACCGAAGCGCGAAGTGAAAGCGAAACGGATTGAAGTGCCGAGGCTCGATTATTTTGCGGACCTGTTGAAAGGCTCCGGCCCGTTGGAACTCTCCACCACGATGGGTTTCGTGCGGCTGCTGGGTCAACTGCTGCGCGACAAAGAGATTGGCCGCCGCGTCGTGCCGATCATTCCTGACGAAGCGCGGACGTTCGGCATGGACGCATTGTTCCGTGACTATGGGATTTATTCGCAGAAGGGTCAGGTTTACGAGCCGGTTGATCGGAGTTCGCTGTTGTATTACCACGAGATGAAGGACGGCCAGATCCTCGAAGAAGGCATCACCGAAGCCGGTGCGATGTGTTCGTGGCTGGCAGCCGCCACGGCCTATGCCACGCACGGCTCAACCATGATTCCTTTCTACATTTATTACTCAATCTTCGGTTACCAGCGGATCGGCGATCTCTGGTGGCTGGCGGGCGACATTCGCGCCAAAGGATTCCTCTTGGGCGCGACCGCGGGGCGGACGACGTTGAACGGCGAAGGCTTGCAGCACGAGGATGGCCACAGCCTGCTGCTGACCAGCGTGATTCCGACACTGCTCACGTACGAGCCGGCGTTCAGCTACGAAATTGCGGTCATCATTCAGGACGGGATGCAGCGCATGCACGAGCTAGGGGAAGACATCTTCTATTATCTGGCGCTGCACAACGAGAATTATCCGATGCCACCGATGCCCGCGGGCGTCGAACAGGGAATCCTCAAAGGACTCTACAAGTTTGAGCTTGGCCCCGAAGGCAAACGTCACAAAGCACAGATTTTCGGCAGCGGCCCGATCCTGCGCGAAGCGTTGCGCGCGCGGCAGATTCTGGCTGAGCGGTACGACGTGTCAGCCGACGTCTGGAGCGCGACCAATTACAAACAGCTTCGCACCGAAGCGCTCAGTTGCCGACGCTGGAACATGCTGCATCCGACCGAGTCGCCGAAAAAGTCTTACGTCGAGACGGTGCTCGACAAGGAGCAGGGCCCGTTCGTCGCTGTGTCGGACCACCTCAAGGCCGTGCCCGACCAGATCGCGCCGTGGGTGCCGGGTGGCTTGACAACGCTAGGGACCGATGGCTTTGGCCGCAGCGACACCCGCGAAGCCCTGCGCCGGTTCTTCGAGGTGGATGCCGAATGTGTCACCATCGCCACCCTGCACGCTCTGGCACTATGCGGCGCGATCGAGAGGCAAGCCGTCGCACAAGCGATCAAAGATTTGAACGTCGATCCGGAGAAGGTGTTTCCACAGTTGGTCTAGGCCGCAGCGGCGGGATCGCGTCGAGCAATCCAAAGGCGCGTCGAAGCCGTAACCAGCAGCCGCCCAAGCTGGCCTGTGCAGTCGGTCGAAATGAAGAATAATCAGACGCGGCCCCGGTTCATCTCAGGTTCCCTTTTGTTGGCAGTTTCATGCGCCGCATGGCGCGTGGCCGGTTCAGAATCAGGGCATGCCCGCCATCTTGTTCTGTTTCATCTTCCTCTACATGGCCACGCAGGGCGGTGGTGACTGGAGTGTCGACGCGCTGCTCCGACCCAAAAGCGAGAGCGCCACGAGCGCGGCATGAATGACGGCTGAGATTTCGGGTTAAAAAAGGAAAATCTGCGGCGACGGCCTGTTCCTGCTCGCCGGGCCGGGGCGTTTCTCCGCGGACCGCGTCGTCTTCGGCGAAAAGTCTCTCCAAGCGCCCATGCCAGAAGCTAAGTGAGTTGACTCCGGTCCGCGACACTGCTGATAAAGACCTTCAGCCGGCGCACTAGCAGTTCTCCATTGAATTGGAGTCTTTGCCGAATCGTTGCACAAACTGAAGTCTAGTGAGGCAGAAACAGTTCGACAAGCCCGGTATGCTGACTTGCCGGCGTATAAGAAGCGGAAAGTGCTCAGTTGTCTCCGGTCACTATTTGAGTGATGGGAGCAGCCCGGGGTCTAATTATTCTTCATTTTACGACGCATCGTGACAATCATGCGTGTCCACGGCAGCGTCCCCGCCGCACGCGGTACGCGCCGCACGATTCCTTCACAGCAGAGTCGCCCTGTAACGTGTTCGCTTCTGACGGCATTGTCCTGCGATCAGGCCAAATGCAAGCCTTTCTGGAAGCGGAACGGCGCGGCCGTTCAGGGATCCAGCCCGCTTTGCATTTCTGGACGCTTGTGCTATTTCTGGGGGAAGGATAAGACGTGGTCCGGGTTTCGTTGGCTGAGTCTCGGGTTCGGTGAACACCACGGCGGATTGAAAGGCAGAACGCATGGATATCAAGCTTCCGAGTCTGGGTGAAGGGGCTGACTCGGGCGTTGTCGTCAACATTCTGGTCAAGGAGGGCGACCAAGTTCAAAAAGATCAGCCCGTCCTTGAATTGGAGACCGAAAAAGCGGTCGGCACGATTCCGTCCAGCGCTTCGGGCACGGTGACGAGTATCCGCGTCAAGGTCGGCGACAAGATTGCGGTGGGGCAGGTCATTCTTTCGGTGGCGGAGAGCGGCGCCGCGCCTGTTGTAGAGGCCGCCGTCCCGGCGGCTCCGCCGGCGCGTCCCGTGACCCCGGTCACCCCTGCCGCCGGGACGGCGGCCACTACACCCAAGGCCATTCCCGGTTTTCCGCCGCCCGCTTCTCCGTCGGTGCGCAAGCTGGCGCGCGATCTCAGCATCGATTTGATGCGCGTGCCGGGCAGCGGTCACGGCGGACGGATTACAACGGAGGATTTGCGCGCGTACGTTGAACAACTGCAACAACTAACGGACGTAGGGGCACGGCATGCCGTGCCCCTACAGCCGATCGCCAAACCACCAGCAGAGTCACTCAACTTCTCGCAGTGGGGGCCGATTAGGAAGAAACCGTTGACGGCATTGCGTCAGACGATTGCGCGGCGGTTGAGCGAATCGTGGACGAGCACGCCGCGTGTCACGCAGTTCGACGAAGCCGACATCACCGCGCTCAACGAGTTGCGGAAAAAATACGCGAAGACGTACGAGGCGAAAGGGACGCGGCTGACGCTGACGTCGTTTGCGTTGAGGGCGGTCGTGGCGACGCTGAAGAAGCACCCGATTTTCAATGCGAGCCTCGACGAAGCGGCCCAGGAAATTGTGTTCAAGGAGTACTATCACATCGGCGTCGCGGTGGACACCGAGCACGGGCTGATCGTGCCCGTCATTCGCAACGCGGACAAGAAGAGCATGTTCGAGCTTTCGAAGGAACTCGAAGAGTTGGCCGCGAAGGCGCGTGACCGGAAAGTCACGGCGGATGAATTGAAGGGCGGCTCGTTCACGATTTCCAATCAAGGCGGCATCGGCGGCGGACCGTTCACGCCGGTCGTCAACAAGCCCGAGGTCGCCATCCTCGGCATGGGACGGGGCGCGCTCAAACCCGCCGTGCACGATGGGAAAATCGAGCCGCGGCTGATGTTGCCGCTGGGATTGTCCTATGACCATCGCGTGATCGACGGCGCCAGCGCCGCCCGGTTTATCGTGGATTTGGTGGCGGCATTCGAGCAGTTCAAGGAAAAGGATGTGAGACCGGAGTAATGGAGTGTAGGAGTGATGGAAACGGCGTATAAGAACAGGAATCGCGGGTACCAGCAACTGCGCGTTTGGCAGGATGCAGTCGAGTACTGCGGGCCTTTTGCACGAACCGGATCATGGCGGTTTTCGTGTAGCGGCGCTTCTGCGAAGCGCCGAACCTGTTCGAACAATCAACATCCCGCGCTTCGCGGAAGCGCGGCTACAGCGCGTGGCTCCGCAGGTGACTGCGGGTCCGTCGAATCGGTTTCGGACTTGCATGCTTATCAGAAAGCCGAGCAAATCAACAAGGCGGAATTTGAGATGCTGAACAGTCTGGCTTATAAACTTGAAAATGGATTATTGAAGCTGGTGGAAAGCTTGGAGCGGAAACAACTGACAGGCGATTGGATCGATCATCTGATCGTGCAGGAGAGTAGCGCCGTTTATGGCAGTGACTTCTCCGACCCATTACTCCATCACTCCATCACTCCCTAACCCCATTTTTCTCATGGAGCCGATCAAGACCGACATTGTGGTGGTGGGCGCGGGGCCCGGCGGATACGCGGCGGCGTTTTACGCGGCAGACAAGGGCAAGAAGGTGATTTTGGTCGAGCAGGACATACGTCTCGGCGGCGTCTGCTTGAATCGCGGCTGCATCCCGTCGAAGGCATTGCTGCATGCCGCCCAACTCATCACCGAGGCGCGCGAGTCGGCCCAGCGCGGCATCGCGTTTGGTGAACCGAAGGTCGATCTGGACAAGATGCGCGCGTGGAAGAATTCGATCCTCGACAAGCTGGGCGCCGGCATCGCCAGCATCGCGCTGAAACGCGAGGTCAAGCTTCTGCAGGGACGCGGGTATTTCGAGGATTCGAAAACGCTGCGGGTCGAAACCCTGGAAGGCCAGAAGTTTCTTACCTACGACAAGGTCATCATCGCCGTCGGTTCAAAGTCGGCGATGCCGAAGGCGTTCGATCTGGGCAATCCGCGCGTTATGACGTCGACCGAGGCGCTGGACATTCCCGGCGTTCCCGAAAACCTGCTGATCGTCGGCGGCGGTTACATCGGGATGGAACTCGGGACGCTGTACGCGACGCTCGGCAGCAAGATCGTGCTGGTCGAGGCGTTGCCGCAGATTTTGGCGGGCGCCGATGCGGACCTCGTGCGGCCGGTGGTGCGATACGCGGAGAAGGCGTTCAAGGAAGTGCGGCTGAACACGAAGGTCTCGAAGATGGCGACGCACGGGAAGCAAATCTCAGTCGTCTTCGAAGCGAACGGGCAGCAGAAGGAGGAGCTTTATGACCGCGTGCTGGTTTCGGTGGGCCGCCTGCCGAACTGCAATGACTTGGGATTGGAAAACACGAAGGTCACCCACGACGAAAAGGGATTCATCAAGGTCAACGCCAGCCAGGAAACCACCGATCCGAGCATTTTCGCCATCGGCGACGTGGCGGGCGGCGCGTTGCTGGCGCACAAGGCCGGCCGCGAAGCGCGCGTGGCGGTGGAAGTGATTTGCGGCGAGTCGAGCGTTTTCCAGAGCATCACGATTCCCGGCGTGATTTTCACCGATCCCGAAATCGCGTGGTGCGGGTTGACGGAAGCGGATGCAAAAGAAAAAGGGATCCAGGTGCAGGTGGCAAAATTCCCGTGGGCGGCTTCGGGCCGGGCGTTGACGTTCGACCGCACCGACGGGCTGACAAAACTCATCATCGAACCAGAAACGGAGCGCGTGCTTGGCGTGGGTATCGTTGGTCACGGCGCGGGCGAACTGATCGGCGAAGGCGTGCTCGCGATCGAGATGGGCGCGACGGCGCAGGACTTGGCCGAGTCGATTCATCCGCATCCGACGTTGTCGGAAACGTTGATGGAAGCGGCGGAAGTGTTCTACGGTCATTCGACCCACGCGTTTGCCCGCAAGAAGTTGGAGGCGTAGCGGCTGCTGCTGGGAGAAAACAAGCGACGAGAATGGGTGACCCCAATGCGAACCCTCGCCCGCCTGGATTTGCCGTCAGATGTCTAACAGACATCTGAGACAACTTGCCCAAACATCGCCCGCCGTTCACCCCTCCGCCTTTTACATTCGCTCCTTAGCCGCGTCAGCCGAGAGCGTTTGTGCGATCAGTTCCACGCTGCGTTCGGTTGCGCCGACGTTGGCTTCGATGACGCGGCGGGCGGCGGCGGCGATTGTTTTTCGCTGTTGTTCATCCTGTAGCAACGTGTGGAGCGCGCGCTGAAGCTGGTAGGCATCCTGCACCTGCACGCACGCGCCTTCGGCCACAAACTGCTGTGCAATCGCCTTGAAATTCTGCATGTACGGGCCGAACACCACGGGATGACCGCTAACCGCCGCTTCGACAATGTTCTGCCCGCCCTGCCCGACCAGACTTTTGCCGACGAAAATGACGGTGGCGATTTTGTAGAGCCATTTCAGGTCACCCGTCGTGTTGACGAGCAGGCAATCGTACGGCTTGGCAGTCGGCACGAGTTGCGGGGTCACTTCGGAACGCAGGATGAATTTGATTTGTTTGCGCCGCGCCAACTCGACGACCTCGCGGGTGCGTTCAACGTGGCGGGGGGCAATCACGAGAAACAGATTCGAGACTTGCTTGCGCAGTTCGTCGAACACGTCGAACACAGTTTCTTCTTCGCCGGGATGTGTGCTGCCCACTACCCAAACCGGCTGGAGCGGCGAGACGCCGATCTGCTTCAGCAATTGCACAGGATCAAACTTCTGCACGTCGGCGTACGGCATCGAGGCGTCGTACTTCAGGTTGCCCGTTACGCGCACCCGCTCTGGCAATGCGCCGATGCTAATGAAGCTCTCGGCGTCTTCTTGGGTCTGGACGCAGAGCAACGTCAGCCTCGGGAGCACCTCGCGAAAAATCCAGCGCACCCGTCGATAGCCCCGCCCGGAGCGGGGGGACATGCGGCCGTTGACCAAGAACATCGGAATGCCGCGGCGCGCGCCTTCCCAAATCTGATTCGGCCAGAGTTCCGATTCCATCAGGACCACAAAGTCAGGCTGGATCAAATCGTAGGCGCGGCGCACGCACCACGGGAAATCCTGCGGAAAATACGCCAGCTCGACTTCCTGCGGCAATCGTTCGTAGGCGAGCGTGTATCCCGTCGAAGTTGTCGTGGTCAGAATGATGCGGAGCTTCGGGAATCTTCGTTGCAGCGCGTTGATGAAGATGAGCGCGATGTTCACCTCGCCGACGCTGACCGCTTGAATCCAGCAGCGTTGCTCGGCCTTCGTGGCGAGGCCGGCGCGTGATTCCGCCGAGTAAAAGCCGAACCGCTGCAGAAAATTCTCCCGATATTTCCCGCGCTTCCACATTTTGGACAGAAACATCGGGATCAGCAGCACAAACCCCAGCGAGTAAGCAACCGTGTACAGCAACTGGATCATCGAATGCGACAATAGCGAATTCAGCGCGGCGATGCGAAGAAATTCCCACCGTCAGCGCGTGGAAGAAAGCCAGCCCGGCTCGCGGACGTGTTCTTCTTCGTGACGCCGCAATCGGGATCTAAGTTCGACGCCGGTCTTTTGCCCCGAAAGATTCGGGGCCAGACCGCGCTGTGCCCCTAGACCGAGAGGTCTCCTCTCCACTTCCCGCAGCAGACGAAAGACCTTCGGTCGGACATGGTGCGGGTCAGGAGACCCTCGCACAGCCGGGTCCGGAGTTGCGCCGTGCTCGACCTCCGCCGATGAAAACTGTCAGGATGAGCCCAGTTGGTGTCGGTAGTGAAGGCAAAGGCACTTTCCCGCGACGAAGACGCGCTGTGCGAACACTGTAGCAAGGCTGGCACCGTGCGCTGACGCCACTACATGCACGGATGCATCATCGGTTGTCGCCGGTACGGCGGCCACCACAGCACTCCATTACTCCATCACTTCAATTCCCCGGCTACGCGTAGTAGTGGTAGTTGACGTCGGGGAAGATGTTGTCGCGCCACTCGATGGAAGAGAGCCACGGCTCGTCAATGTGGCCGCTTTTGATCTGCTCGTAGAGGCGCGTGAAGCGCAGGATGTGATCCTTGGTGCGTTTGACGGCGTAAGGCACGGCAGTGCCCGTCTTCATGATGAACGCCCAGTCGCTGGACTGCGCGAGGAGCAATTCGCGCGCGGCCTGCTTGAGTGCCCGCTGCGTGAGGTGGTCGCCGTGCTTGTAGTTGCGCGCGAGTTCGGTCATGCGCTCGGCGGCGACGTGCAGGTGCGGATAAATCCAGGCGTTCGAGCCTTCGAGCCAGACTTCCCAGTAACCTTTGTTGCCCCAGCTCGAGGCGCTCGGCTGAATGATCTGCTGGGTCGGGAACATGCGCAGGTACTCGGTTGGGGTCGTCAGCTTGAAGACGTTCTGGTCGAACGCGACTTTGCGCATGAAGAAATTCAGAAACTCGGGGCCTTCGAACCACCAGTGACCGTACAACTCAGCGTCGTAGGGCGAGATAATGAGCGGCTCGCGCTTTAACACGCCGAAGAGATGCTCGATCTGCTTTTCGCGATTGAACACGAAGTTGCCCGCGTGGCTCGCGGCCTTCTCCATTGCCCAGTGGCGGTTGTACGGTTCCTTGTGCGGCGTCTTGCCTGTGATGCGGAAGTACTTCACGCCCGTGAAGCAGCGGATGCCGTCGGGATGGATGTACGGCTTGATGTAGTCGAACTCGAGGTCGAACCCGACATCGCGATAGAAATCACGGTACTCGTAGTCGCCGGGGTAACCTTCCTCCGAACTCCACACCTGTTTCGACGACTCGACGTCGCGCCCGAACGCGGCGACGCCCGCGGGCGTAAAGACCGGCGCGTAAATCCCGAAACGCGGCCGCGGATGGCCGAACATGATGCCGTGCGTGTCCATGATGAACCAGCGGATTTCGGCCTCATGGAGAAACTCCTCGACGCCTGGCACGTACGCGCACTCGGGTAGCCACATGCCTTTCGGGTCCTGCCCGAAGCATTGGCGGTAGTGATCGCGCGCGACCATGATTTGCGCGCGGATCGACTCGGGATGCTCCTGCATCAGCGGCAGGAACCCGTGCGTCGCACCGCAGGTGATGATCTCCAGCTTACCCATCTCTTGGAATTTGCGGAACGCGCCGACAAGATTGCGTCCGTATCCGTCGCAAAACGTCGCGCGCGCTTCCTGAAAGCGGTTGTGATAAAACCACGCGAGCTCGTGGAACGCGTGGTCCCATTTCGTGCGCTCGATTTCCTTCTCGGTCAGCTCGATGAGCTTCGAGATGTGTTTGATGTAGCGCTCCTGCAACAACGGGTCGAGCAGCATCGAGCACAGCGGCGGCGTCAGCGACATCGTGAGACGGAAGTCCACGTTGTCGCGGACAAGCCCTTCCATCACCTTGATCATCGGGATGTAGGTTTCCGTGATCGCCTCGTACAGCCAATCCTCTTCGAGGAAATCCTCGTACTCGGGATGGCGCACGAACGGCAGATGCGCGTGCAGCATCAGCGCTACATAACCTTGTGGCACTGGTGTCCTCCTCTTGTGTCCAGGGGTAGGGCTCGACCCCTGGGCGAGCCGAGGACAGCCCGGCGGGCCATCCGTACCAAAATTCTCACGCGGCCGCGGGCGCCTTCAGGTGCGCCGGTTGCTTGACCTTGCCGACTTCGCCCTCGGCGCGCGACTGACGCTCGAACGTCAAGGCCACCTCGCGTTTGTCGTCGCCGGCCGCCGACACCACCACGACGGGCAACGTGTACTGGCCATCCGGGAACGAGTATTGGAAAGAGAACGTGCCGTCGCTCCGCAGGTTGATCGACTTGCCGTCGATGGTGACCTTCGCATCCGGTTCGGTCGCGCCGTAGATAATCAACTCGGCGTTCACCGCGAACCAGAATCCTTTCTGCGGCACGCCCGACCAACTCGCGCCGCCGGGACTGAACGCGCTGAACATCCCGGAGCTCAGTTCCTCCTGCAGCCGCCGCCGCAGCCATTCGGTGATTTCGAACGAGCCCATTCGGATGCGGCGCAGAATGTCGCCGCCGAGGATGCGCTCCAGCTCCCCCGCCTGTTCTGCCGACCACGGGCCGAGATCCAACCCGACCTTGAACGGAAACTTGAAGCCCGCCAACTGCAGCCGATGCAGCGCGTCGGCCAGCGCCTCCCCGCCCTTCATGTGCTGGCGAATCAAAGCGAGCAGTTCGCGGAAGGAAAAGTCGATCGGAATCGTCACAAAGCGCGCCGTCGTGTCCGGCGAAACCGCGTCGGACGGCGTGGTTGCTTCGTGCGAGCGGCTGATGACGTGGAAGTGGCCGGCGTGGCGCCAGAAACCAAGCTCCACGCTGTACGTCGTCGCCGCTTTGTTGACGGGGATATACCAGTTGCGCGTGTCGTGACCGAGCGTGAGTTCCTGGATCGGGCTTGCCTGATTCTTTTCGTACACGCGCAGCAACAGGCGGCCGTCGGACGACTGGCCACGGTAGTCGGCCATTTGCTGCCAGCTCAGATCCCAGTAGGCGTAAAGCCAGTGTGGATCGCGAGCAGTCAGGTAAAGCCTGCCTGTGCCGTAGGCCTCCGGCAACTCGCCGAGATGTTCCTCACGGAAAACCTGGGTCGGCGGCGGTAGTGACGGAGTGACGTCAAATTTGTGCACCGAAAATTCTTCCGGACCACGTGCGGACGATGGTTGTTCCACCACTGGCGGCATCGAGATGGGACTCCGACGTGCGGTTGCGCGACCGGCTGTGGCGGCAGCGCGTTCCGGCACGGCTGGCGCAGGTGCAGCAGTTGTGTTGTCGCGTTTGCGAATGGCGCGACGTTTGACGGCATCCGCCAGCCGTTTGGCGGCGGCCGCGATTCCGACGGGCTGATTTTGCGCGCGGACCGCGGTGCGTTGCTGGGCTTGCTGGATTCTTTTCACCAAGTCGGTTTTATTCAGTGTGGAAATTCCGCGTAACCCAAGCCGCTGGGCAATCTTGAGTAATTCAGCCTTTGTCTTTGACGCTAAGTCAGCTTTGCTCATGATAACGGTGCCTCCTGCCAACCTCGGTACTGGAGGCCGGCCTCTCCAAGTACTGATAGCTTAGACCAAGAAACAAACGGATGTAAACGGTTATTTTCAGGACAAAGACGACAGGGGCTCAAAAACCCCTGTTATCCACAGATCAAGATCGCCTGACTAGTAGTAGCGCGGTGGCGGATACGCGCGTGGCGGTGGCGGCGGCGGATACATGCTCGGTGTATTGATCATGAAATCAATCACCTTGTTGGTCACGCCCGCGTCTTTAAGTTCGATGATCTCGGACGTGTTCAAGTAGAACACCGTATGAGAATTGCGAATCTGGCTGATGATCACCTCGTCGCTGATTCCAGCCTTTGCCAACGCCTTTATGTCCGCAGGTGTTAGACGTTGCCCTTGGTCAAATCTCTGGAGCGTCCGTGGACTCTGGCGCGTGAGTGTTTCGCGCTGTTGCTGGTCCATTGCGTTGCCGATGATCCCGCCCGTCAACGCGCCGATCGCGCCGCCGATAGCTGCACCGCCAGCAGTGTGGTGACCCGAGTAGTTGCCAATGATGGCGCCTGTGCCCGCACCGAGCGCGCCACCCGCCAACGCCCCGGTGGCCGTCCGATCATAATTACCTTCGGGCGTCTCGCAGCCCACAGCCAGAATCATGAGCGCAACTCCACATGCGCAAAGAGCGTAGATTCTCATGTCAAAACTCCTTTCAATAAATCAACCACGTCATCTCAGACGCAATATACCAGACCCATATTCAACAGACAATCTCCTCCCGCCCGGCGTCGAACCACAACGACTTTCAAAAGGCGCAGCCCGTCAAAACATCAGCATCATCGCCATCGAGCCCAGCACTTGCAGTATCCGACCGGCTCGGCGGGAGCGGTGGCTCGGGCTGGCGTCCGAACAGCGGTCGCTACGCTTCAGACTTCTTGCGGACGAACGTGTGCGTCGTCCGACGCTCAACCAACAAGAAAGAGATCCTTCGACAAGCTCAGGATGACACAGCAGTGGAGATGTGATGATGCGCCTTCCCACGCGCATCATCTTTTGGTTCGCCTTTGACGCTACTATTTCGCGGCGTTGAGGCGCAAGATGGTGAGCGAATAGGGCTTGAAGGTCTGGCGGAATTCCCGCGCAACACCCCGAACCGGCGACGTCACGGGAGCGACTTTGGCAGGCTCGCGCAGTGAATTCTCATCCGACGGCTTGGTGCTGGTGAGGATCGTTGCCTTTGCGGTCGGGGCCACGGCGACGACGCCCTCAAGCCGGATCGATGTTTCCGTGGCGGCGGCAGTCGGGTTCACGACTTTGAGGATCACCTCGCCGGTCCGGTTGTCGCGGCTGGCGGCGGCGAACAGGTTCGTGGCGCTGACTTTGGTCCGGAGCACGACGTCGCCGCGATTCAGGCTGAAGAGTTTTTGGACGTAGTAGGAGGGCGAGCCGTAGACCGTTGTGTTGTCGAACCAGATGAGATCCGGGTACCATTGCGTGGAGCCGATCTTCGCGAACAGCGGCGCGTAGGAGGCGAGTGTCACGACGTCGGAGTTCCGTTCCAAGCCGGTCATGAACGCGGCTTCGGCGAGGGCGGCTTCGAGATTGTTGCGGCGGCGGGCGCCGGCGGCGTATTCGCCGGCAAAAACTTTCGGCCCGTTGCGGTCGTAGCCGTCGTAGCGGTGCGCGTTGTCGAAGAACCACTGCCGCGATTTGTAGTAGTGCTCGTCCACGAGGTCGGCAGGGATTCCCTTGAGACGCGGCCACGCGTAGTCGAACCACTGACCGTCGGGCGAAGGACCGGCGGAACTCACCAACTGGATCTCGGGATATTTCGCCTTGATCGCCGCGTGGAAGCGCGGGTAACGCTCGAAGTAGGTCTCGCCCCACTGCTCGTTGCCGATGCCGAGGAATTTGAGATGGAATGGCGCGGGATGTCCCAGCGCGGCACGCTTCGCGCCCCAGGGACTCGTCACCGGGCCGTTGGCGAACTCGATCAAATCCAGCGCGTCCTGGACGAACGGATCAAGCTGGTCGAGCGGGACGAGTTGCTTGTCCTGATACTGGCACGACATGCCGCAGTTGAGCACGGGCAGCGGTTCCGCGCCGATGTCCTCGCAGAGCTGGAAGAACTCGAAGAAGCCGAGGCCGTAGGACTGGTAGTATTGCGGCGCCTTGATCGATACCGCGTTCTGCCAGCGGTTCCAGTTCATCCTGCGCCCGGCGACATCGCCGATGGTGTCTTTCCATTGGTAACGATTGTCGAGGTCCTTGCCCTCGACGATGCAGCCGCCCGGGAAACGCAGGAACGACGGCTTCATGTCGGCGAGCATCTGCACCAAGTCGGCACGGAGGCCATTGGGGCGCTTCTCCCACGTGTTCTCAGGAAAGAGCGAAACCACATCGAGGTCCACCGTGCCGGTGCCGGTGGCCAACACCACGAGTTGCGCGTTCGTGTCCGTGACACTCGATACGATGGCGCCGGTAAATCTCTTCCAGTCGCTGGAAAGACTGCCGACCCGGCACGAGCCGAGCAGCTTGCCGTTGGCGCTTTCCAGCCGCGCAGTCAGGTCGCCGCGGAAACCGCCGACGGCGCGGGCGTGGACGGAGAAGAGATGTTTCTCGCGCCCCTTCGCGGCGATGCCGCCGAAGCCGCTGTTGGCCACGCCGGCACCTTTGCCGACGTTTTGAACCTGCAATCGGAGGAAATGCGGATTGCTCGCGTTGAGCGGGCGATCCGTTTCCACGGAAATGCTCACCGCCCCGCCACCGCGCTCGACCTTCGACCAGGCAAACAGCGCGTCCGCGCCCTTGAACTCAAACGAGCGGTTCTGCACCAGTTCGGCGTACACTCCGCCGTCGGCGGCGTAGTTGATGTCCTCGAAGAAGATGCCGTAGAGGTACGGGCTGATTTTGTGCGCGGGCTTGTGCACTTGGACGGTCAATGAGACGGGCGACTCCGCACCCTGCACGAACATCCCAGTCAGGACGGCCAGTGCCAGCAGGACTGTCTGAAGGATCATCGTGTGTTTTGTCAGATTAGCAGGCTGTCGAAAAAGCCGCTCGTGTTGTAGCGGCGTCTCTGCGAGCCGCCGAAATCCTTCAACAATACGAAGCCCGGCGCTTCGCAGAAGCGCCGCTACGCCGTTTTTCAACACCCTATGAAACCCACGATTCATATCACGAAGACTATCACAACGCGGCGGCATTGGAACGCTTTTTTGGCAACGCGAACGCGACCCCGTGGTTGCCAGACTCTGCCAAAGCCGGAAGTTCCATTATCGCTTGAGGTCTGGCGCGAGCAGTGAAGGCGCGACGAGAAGCGGGTTCTGACGGCGAAACTGCTTGCGACCTCCTTGCGTCCTGATCTAGCTTCGATAGGATTTACAGCAGTCTTCGCTGCGTGTCGTCGATGACAAGGTCGGCAACGGTCCGGCGGGAACGGGCGCGGCGTTGTTCCATGATGAACTTGTCCATCTCGGAGTCCACAGCCGACGGATACTTGCCGGTGTAACAGGCGGCGCAAAACTCGCTGGCGGGCAACCCGGTCGCGGCGATCATACCGTCGAGCGATAGGTAGCCGAGCGAGTCGGCGCCGATGAACTCGCGGATTTCATCCAGGGTGTTGTTGGCGGCCATCAGCTCCTTGCGCGTCGGGAAATCGATCCCGTAGGCGCACGGCCACATGTGCGGCGGGCAACTGACGCGCATGTGGACTTCCTTCGCGCCGGCCTCGCGCAACGTGTTGACCCGCGCCCGCGCTGTCGTGCCGCGCACAATGGAATCGTCCACGACGACGACCCGTTTGTCGCGTACCATCTCGTCGATCAGGTTGAGTTTCACCCGGACGCCAAAATCGCGGATGAGCTGGCTCGGCTGCAAAAACGTGCGGCCGATGTAGTGGTTGCGGACGAACGCGTTGCCGTAGGGGACGCCGCTGGCCTCGGCGAATCCCATCGCCGCCCAGTTGCCGCTGTCTGGCACGGGGATGACGAGATCGGCCGCGACGGGATGCTCGCGGGCGAGGGCGCGACCGAGGTTGATGCGGACTTGGGCGACGTTGCGGCCCTGGAGGTCGCTGTCGGGCCGCGCGAAATAGACGTACTCGAAGATGCAAAGCGAGTGCGGCTGCTGGGTGCCTTTCCACGGGTTGACGGAGCGGACATCGTCCTTGTTGATGACGATGATTTCGCCTGGCTCGATGTCTCGGACAAATTCGGCCTGGATCAGGTCCAGCGCGCAGGTCTCACTGGCGAGAACATAGGCGGTGTTGACGCGTTCCCGTAGGTTCTCGGCCAGCACCATGCCGTTGGCATCCTGCGCGGGGATTGGTTCGGTCCAAGTCAGTTTACCGAGGACGAGCGGGCGGAATCCGAACGGATCGCGCACGCCGATGAGTTCGTCCTCGCCCATGATGACCAGCGAGTAGGCGCCCTGGATGCGCTGCATCACTGCTTCTAGCGAATGGGCGCGATCGCCGTCGAACGGTCGCGCCAACAGGTGGAGGATGATCTCGCTGTCCACCGTGGTTTGGAAAATCGAACCCTGCTCCTCCAGCTCGGCCCGCAGGCGGGCGGCGTTGGTGAGGTTGCCGTTGTGACCGATGGCGATCTGGCCGCGGGCGCAGTCCACAACGAGCGGCTGGGCATTCTTGATGTTCGAGCTGCCGGTGGTCGAGTAGCGGACGTGACCGATGGCGAGGTGACCGGGCAGTGAACGGAGTATGTTTTTGTCGAACACCTGCCCGACCAGGCCCATGCCTTTATAGGTGCGCAACTCGATGCCGTCGGAGGCGGTGATGCCGGCGCTTTCCTGGCCGCGATGTTGCAGCGCGTACAGCCCGTAATACGTCAGCTCCGCCGCATTCGGGTGTCCGTAAATGCCAAACAAACCACAGCCATGCCGTGGCCGCGTGCTTTGTTCTGGATCCATTGAGGCGTTCTCTCCAACGCGCCGCCCATTCACTGATTCTTTAGTGCAATTGGAGGGAAATAGCAAGGAGCATCCCGAACTGGGAAGACGCGAATACGAGACCAAAGTATTTCGGCAGTGAAGAAGCGGCTCGCCAGGAAAATCGAGAAAACCAAATGAATGGTCGGCTGGCGAGGCGATGTTTTCGACGAACAATCTGGCGTGGCAAGATTGAGATTGAGATTGAGACTGAGATCTTGACCCTTGCATACCGGGCAATGGATTCGTCAAACGCGATAGGGATCTTCCGGAGGCTGGGAACATCGCCGAAACTCGTAGCTCGTCATCCATCGCGAGTGAAGCCAGGATCATCGTTTCCGTTCGTGCGTCTCATCACCAACTCAGACGGTTCGTCGCGACGCTGCCCCGTGCGACACGGCGGGTTTTTGGTTTGTCAGTACGTTGCGGGTGGGCGTATCTGAGCACCACCACCGTAACCCACCAAACACCGAACGTACTGGTGTTGTGCGAGGTAGGGCGCGACCGCCGGGCGCGCCGCGTTTTTCGGGGACGGGCAGCCCAGCGGTCTGCCCCTACCTACAGCCCTGCAAAACGCCCGAGGCTGGCCATGGTGGTAGTGTCGAGATGCGCCCTTGCGGGTTAACCCGGCCTGCCTGCCGTTGACACATGGACAGCATCTTTCTATCCTGAGGATAGCCGTCCGAACTGCCAACCAGGAGGTCAGGCTATGAAACGATTCGCGCCGCTGTTGAGTGGGTTGATGGTGGTGACGTTGCTTTTCATCGGTTGCAGCAAGAAAAGTAGCGTGGATACAGGAAGACTGGAGAGCAGCTTCCAATCGGCTGAACCAGCCAGAAAGAGCGAGGCCGACAAAGCCGTGGCTGCCATCAAGGCAGGCAATTACTCCGAGGCACTGACGCAGTTGCAGCAGCTTGGCCGGAGGGCCAAATTGACGGCGGAGCAGCAGCAAGCCGTTAAGGATGTGATCGCTCAACTGCAGAAGCAAATGACCGAGATGGCCAATAAAGCTGCCAGCGACGCGGGGAAGGCGAGGGGCGGTTCGCAGAAACCGCTGCCGAAGTAAGCCAGCAGCGCTAGCCCGGATTATTCACGATGCGCTTAAACAACCCACAGTGTTTCACTGCTCGAACCCTCACCCTGACCCTCTCCCTTGGGAAGGGAGAGGGGAGATCTCCTCGCCCCGCTTGCGGGGAGAGGATTAAGGTGAGGGGTTGCCGGACGTTTCAGGTGGTTCATCATGAATAGGTCAGGCTAGGTTTCCATCAAGCGGCCGATTGCATTCCACCAAACATCCCGCAACCGCCCGACCTCCCGCGACAACTCGCCACGGTGCGTCTTGATGCTCAGCGTGCTGCCGCCGGTTCGACCGAGTGTGGTGACAGAAACGGCGGATCGATTCGCCTCTGACGAAATCCTCGCTGCGTTCTCGTGCGCTGCGCTGATTAACACCCGCGACTGCGTCTCGCCGAAAAGCAACGCATCCAGTCGCCCGCCGAACCGCGACAAGTCAATGCGCGCCCCGACCGCGAGGTCGGGGTTGCTCATGCAACACTCCGCCAACGCCACGGCCAAACCGCCTTCGCTGCAATCGTGCGCGCTTTTCACCCAGCCCTTACGGATGATCTCCAAAGTGAAGTCCGAAATCCGTTTCGCCAACGCCAAATCCATGCGCGGCGGCGCGCCTGTCTTCAACCCGTGAATCCGCTTCAAGTACTCGCTGCCGCCGAGGCCGAGCGTCGGCGTCGCCTCGCAAATCTCGCCCAACAACAAAACGGCGTCACCCTCTTCCGCCTTTCGCCTCCTGCCCGCCGTAGCCTTGGCGTAGGCGGGTCCGCCTTCCGCCTTTCCCCGGAACCACTGGGTCGTAATATTCTTCGGGTCGTCAATCAGACCGAGCATGCCAATGACCGGTGTTGGATCAATCCCGACACCCATGTGTCGGGATTCATTGTAGAAACTGACGTTGCCGCCCGTGACCGGTGTGCCGAAGACCCGGCACGCTTCGCTGATGCCTTCGACGCACCGGCGGAATTGCCAGAAAATCTCCGGCTTCATCGGATTGCCGAAGTTCAGGCAGTCGGTGATCGCCAGCGGTCGTGCGCCGCTGCAGACCAGATTTCGCGCCGCCTCGGCCACCGCCGTCTTTCCGCCTTCGAACGGGTCGAGGTAGCAGTAGGTGCCGTTGCAGTCCGTCGCGAACGCAATGAATTTGGTGACCGGTGACTGGTGGTCGGCGAATGGTAGGGCGCGACCGCCGGGCGCGCCGAGATCGGGCCGTCTGAGATTGATGCGAATCACCGCTGCGTCGCTGCCCGGGGCGACCACCGTCCCATCCTGCACCATGTGGTCGTACTGGCGATAAACCCAGTTCTTCGACGCGATCGTCGGCGAACCGAGTAAATCAATCAGCACCTGCACGTAATCTTTCGGCTCTGAAATGTTTCGAGTTTCGAGTTTCGAGTTTCGGATTTCCCAGCTTGGCTGGGTGGCTTTGCGGTGGTAAATCGGCGCGTCCTCGGCAAGTTGTTTGGCCGGAATCTCGGCGGCGACCCGCTTGCCGGTTTTCACGCGCATCTTTCCGTCGCCCGTCACGCGCCCGATCGTGACACCGTGCAGGTCCCACTTCCGGAAGATTTCCTCGACCTCTTTCTCGCGTCCCTTCTGCGCGATGAGCAACATCCGCTCCTGCGATTCGCTGAGCATGATCTCGTACGGCGTCATGCCCGTCTCGCGTTTCGGGACGAGGTTCAAGTCAATCTCGTTGCCCGTGCCGCCGCGACTCGCGGTCTCGCAAGTCGAACAAGTCAATCCCGCCGCGCCCATGTCCTGGATTCCGACGACCAATCCGTCCTTGCGCATCACTTCGAGGCAGGCTTCCAGCAGCAGTTTCTCCATGAATGGATCGCCGACCTGCACCGCCGGACGGTCTTCCTGCGATTCCTCCGTCAATTCACGCGATGCGAACGCCGCACCGGCCAACCCATCCCGCCCCGTCGCGCTGCCGACGTAAATCACCGGATTACCGATGCCGCATGCCTTGCCGCGTTTGATCTGGTCATGGCGCAGCACACCAAGACACAGCGCGTTCACCAGTGGATTGCCATTGTACGATTCGTCGAAGTACACCTCGCCGCCCACGGTCGGAATACCGATGCAATTCCCGTAGTGCGCGATCCCCGCCACCACACCGGCGAAAAGGCGGCGGTTTTGGGCGATTTGTAGCTGCGAGGCTTCCTCGCGGCCCTGTTTCCCGCCGCGAACAGGGTTCGTAGCAACAAAACCATCAATTTGACCAAACCGCAGCGAATTGAATCCGAGAATCGGTCGCGCGCCCATCGTGAAGATGTCGCGAATGATGCCGCCCACGCCCGTCGCCGCTCCTTGGAACGGCTCGACCGCGCTCGGATGATTGTGCGACTCGATCTTGAACGCAATCGCCCAGCCGTCGCCGATGTCCACGATGCCCGCGTTCTCCTCGCCCGCCTTCACGAGAATGAACGGCGCTTCGCGCGGGAACTTCTTCAGTTCGGGCCGGGAATTCTTGTAGCTGCAATGCTCCGACCACATCACGGAGAAGATGCCGAGTTCCGTGATGTTCGGCTCCCGTCCGAGGATCTTCTTGATCCGCTCGTATTCCTCCGTCGCGATCCCATGCTTGGCAATGATTTCAGGCGTAATGGCAATGTCAGTCTTCATACTCGCGGACGCAGTGTAGCC
>JBEKFI010000035.1:0-26379 GCA_050013395.1 Verrucomicrobiia bacterium
AACGGGGGCACCAACACCGTGGACCGGTTTGTGGCCACGAATGGCGTCAGCAGCATCGTCACCTTCAACGGCGGCGCGCTGATCACGAAGTCCACGACGGTCAGCAACGGCGCGGCCTTCACGGTTGGCAACGCCACCAGTGCGGCGACGCTGAACCTGCAAGGTGGCACGCATACCTTCTTTAACGGACTGACCATCTCCAGCAATGCCACGCTGAGCGGCGTCGGCTTTGTGCTGGGTGCGACGACGGTCAACCCCGGCGGAACGCTTGCTCCCGGCAACGGGGTCGGCACATTGACCATCAGCAACAGCTTGGTGGTAAGCAATGGGGCGGCGGTGCAATATGAGTTGGGCACCAACAGCGATCTGACGGCGGTGAGCAGCAACCTGACGCTGGCCGGCACTCTCGATGTCACCGATGCGGGCGGGTTTACCGCGACCAATTACACGCTGTTCACTTACGGCGGGACGCTGACCACCAATGGCGTGAGCATCGGCACCGCGCCGTCGGGCTACAACTATACGATCAACACCAACACAGTAAACCAAGTCCGGCTGGTTGTGGGTTATCAACCCGTTGTGGCCGGGTTCAGCGCCAGCACGACCAATGGTGTGGCGCCGTTAGCGGTGACGTTCACCAACACCTCGACCGGTATCATCACCAATGGGTTCTGGAACTTCGGCGACAGCACGACCAACACAACGGCCATCAGCCTGAACTACACGTACACCACCGGCGGGACCTACACCGTCAGCCTGACAGTCAGCGGCCCCGGAGGCACCAGTAACAGCACCCTGTCCAACTACATCGTAGTGACAAATCCGCCACCACCCTTGGCGAGTTTTACTGGGATTCCGACCAGCGGCACTGCGTCGTTGTTGGTAACGTTCACGGACAGTTCGACCGGTAACATCACCAATCGGCACTGGAATTTCGGTGACGGTGCCATCAGCGATACTACCGCCACCAACACAAGTCACACCTACGCCGCAGGCACGTACAACGTCAGTCTGACAGTGAGCGGTCTTGGCGGCACCAATACGCTGACCCAGCTCAGCTATATCACGGCACTGACTCCGGGCAGCATCACGGTCACGCCTGCAGGCCATGATTTCAGCACGCTGGCCACGGGCACGACCACGCAGACCACGTTCACAGTAACCAACTCCGGTGGCGTAGCGGTCACCAACGGCACGGCATCGACCAGTGCACCGTTCTCGATTCTGTCTGGCAGTTCGTTCAGCGTGTCGGCGTCCGGGTCGACCAACGTGGTGGTGCAGTTTGCACCGACCAGCGTCGGCAGTTTCACACAGAACGTGATCTTCGCCACAGCCAACGGCGGCAACTCGACCAACAGGGTCAGCGGCACGGGAGCGATTGTGCCGGTGGCCAGTTTCACCGCCAGCTCGACCAATGGGCAGGCGCCGCTGCTGGTGACGTTCACCGACAGCTCGACCGGCACAATCACCAATCGGCACTGGAGCTTTGGGGATGGGGCGACGAGCAACGCTCTGGCGACGAGCGTGGCGCACACCTACAACTCGGCCGGCAGCAACACGGTGCAGTTGATCGTGAGCGGGCCGGTCGGCGTGAGCACGAATACACGGGTTAATTACGTCGTTGTCACTACGCCGTGCAGCTACACTCTGTCCGCGACGAACGCCAGCTTCGGTGTCGCGGGAGGGAGCAACACCGTGACCGTGACCGCTTCAACGAATCTCTGCCCGTGGACGGCGACCAGTAACAACAGTTGGATTCAAATCGCCGGCGGCAGCGTCAGCGCCACGGGCAGCGCCGTCGTCGCGTACACCGTCCTGCCGAATGCCAGCAGCAGCAGTCCACGCACGGGGACAATGACCATTGCCGGTCAGGCGTTCACGGTGACACAGGCGGGCGACACAACCGCCCCGACGGTGGTTCTGACGGCGCCGACCTCTGGCATCACCGTGAGCAATACCATCGCCGTGAGCGCTACCGCCACCGACAATGTGGCGGTTACGAAGGTCGAGTTCTACGTCGACAGCAGCGTTTTA
This sequence comes from Verrucomicrobiia bacterium, assembly GCA_050013395.1. Classification (GTDB taxonomy): domain Bacteria; phylum Verrucomicrobiota; class Verrucomicrobiia; order Palsa-1439; family Palsa-1439; genus JBEKZD01. Next base: position 2,035 of record JBEKFI010000035.1, read on the forward strand.
CTTGGCACCGTCACCACGCCACCGTACAGCGTGAACTTCGACACGGCCACGGTGGGCTACGGGTCGCACTGCTTCTATGCGAAGGCGTATGACGCGGCCACCAACGTGAGCAGTTCCTCCACCAACTGCGTGACAGTGAACAACAATGTCCCGCTTGCGTCGCTGCTGGGCACGTATAACGGTCTGGTGATTCGAACCAATGCGCCGCCGTCGCATGAGAGCTCTGGGTCAATCAAGCTTGTGCTGAGCAAGACGGGGTCGTTCGCTGCGAATCTGACCATGGGCGGCGTGAAATCGGCATTCAAGGGACAATTCGATGTTTCGGGCAACGCGACGAACCCGGTCACGCGCAGGGGGCTGGATTCGTTGCAGGTGATCCTGCATCTGGCCGTGGCCGGCCGCACCGAGCAGATCACGGGAACGGTTTCGAACGATGTGTTTGCGTCTGAGTTGCTGGCTGATCGGGCGGTGTTCAGCCGCGCGAATCCATGTACGAACTCGTGGGTCGGTAATTATACGTTTGTATTGGAGCCGCCTAGCGATCCGGGCATTCCGCAGGGATACGGTTATGGGACGTTGAAAGTCACAACAATAGGCGGTGGGAAACTGAGCGGTGTGCTCGGTGATGGGACAAAGATCAGTGGCAACGTACCGGTGTCGAAGTATGGCACGTGGCCGCTGTATAATGCGCTCTACAAGAAGCAAGGTTCGTGCATTGGCTGGGTGACGTTTGCCACCAATAGCACGCTCGAAGCGACGGTGGATTGGTTCAGACCGCCCATGCCGACTTCTCACTACTATCCTGCTGGATTCACGACGAACGTTACCTTGACCGGCGAGAAATACGTGTCGCCGTCAGCGAGCGGCCCGAGTCCCGCAGGCGACCGACAGATCGCTTTGGGCGGCGGCAATCTGGTAAGCAGTATCGTTAAGACCGGGAGTGTCGACGCCGCGGGCAACGTTACCGTGTCGCCCCCGAACAGCGAGAACCTGAAGATGAAACTCCAACCGGCAACGGGCAAATTCAGCGGCAGCTTCACCCATCCGTTACTCAACAAGAAAATCACCTTCAAGGGACTGGCCCTGCAGATCGACAGCGCCGGGGCCGGCTATTTCCTGGGGACAAACGAGAGTGGCTACGTGACGATCGAGCCGGTGCCGTGAGGGGCGCACACCTGCGCTGGCACATAGGTTAGGCTTCCAAGCCTGACGGCTGTAGAACGGGCGTCGCACCGTCGCCATAGCGGCTTTGGCGCGTCGGCGACTTGCCTGTTCATTGGTTAATTGTGGCAGACGGGCTGGAAGCCCGTTCTACAGGACAGGCAGGATGCCTATCCCACGGGGTTGCAAGACACGTTCTTGATGGGCGCGGGAAGCCGCGCCCCTACTTTTTTGTTGCTTGGCTTGCAAGCGGCCACTTCCTTCTTTATGCTCGCGGCACGATGATGTCGGCCTTTTCAAGATTTGGCTCGTTTGTGCTCGATGAACTCGCCCAGCTCGGAGCGATGGTGATGTTGTTCGCCGACATTCTGAAAACGGCGGCCACGCTGGCGCGACGGTCAACGGCAACCTTACGACGAGCGGCAGCCAGACCTACAGCAACGCGGTGACATTGGCCGCAGATTCGACGCTGGCCAGCACTAATGGTGGGGCCGATCACGTTCTTCATCCACGTGAAACATGGCCAGCTTCCCGCCGCCGTTATGGATAGCACTATCCATATTCATTCCGCATCATCCGTTTCGATCAATGGTTGACACTCGCCCTCGTTGCGGCTCAGGGCGCGGATCGCTTGGGCCTTGCGGTTTATGGATAGCGCTATCTATACTTCGCGCGTTCCTGCAACACATCGGTGAGACTTACCGTGCGACCGGCAGTCAACTCATGATTCGGAGGGCAGGTGATGAGCCGAAAGAAGCTTCCACCACCACGTGACCCACTCTGTCGCCGACTGCACGCGAAGCGCAGTGGGCGCACGTTAACGCAACTGCGCGAGGCGCTGGCCGCGTTGGGTTGTTCGGTCAGTGAAATCACCGCAAGCGCCGACGGCTTCTTTGCGCGAGGCGAAGGCGTAGGGGAAATGGAGCGTTGGAGTATTGGAGTGTTGGAGCACTGTAACTTGGGCGAGATCGGATCGCTGCTCCATTACTCCAATTCTGTTTCTCCTCTCACGCCGGGCAGACCGGAGGTCTCACGCATGGCGGCGCGGTCGAGAGACCGGCGCCGAACAGATCGGTTTACTCCATCACCCCACCACTCCAATACTCCGTTCTCTCCTGCCTAAAACGACTCCTGCTCGACGGCCTCGCGGCGCGTGTCGGGTAGTCCCGTGCAGTTGCGCACCGCGAAGTCGCTGACCTTGCGCAAGACGAAGAAAGGCACGTCGGGGGTGCGCCGCGCTTTCACGTGGTCGAAGCCGGCGCCGTCCACATCGTTGAGCACCATCACGGGGCGCATTTCGTCTTTCACGTAGCTCACCTCGATGTGGTCCATTTCGAGGCCTTTGACGTGGCGCACGTAAAACCCGTAAGCCGGCATGGTGCCGAACATGCTGGGCTCGGGATAACCTGTTTCCCTCTCGGGAGGATCGAGCGCCGCATCCTCTTTGGTGCCGCCGCCCTGATAGACGAAATGGACGTTGCTGATGCGCACGTCCTCGATGGGATGGCCGGGGATGCCGCTGATGATCGAGCCAAGCCGCCAACTCGAATTGGAGGTGACGATGTTGCTGATGTTGACCCGGCGGATGACGCCGACGGACGGGTTGTCGGGACCGCGCGCGCGGTTGCCGAGACGGATGAAGATCGGCGAGTTCACGATGTCGCGCATCGCGATGTTGGAGATGCTCACGTCTTCCATTGTGCCGCCATCCACGATTTCCAAGGCGAGGCCGCCGCAGTAGTCGAACACGCAGTTGGCAATAGTGATGTTCTTGAAACCGCCGTTGGATTCCGTGCCGAACTTGATGCGGCCGGTGTGGCCGACCCGGGCTTCGGGCGCGAACCGCTTGTACGTGCCGTCGAGCAACGTCCCTTCCTCGTAGCCGCCGGTGACGTAACAGTTGGCAATGGTAATGTTCTCGCTCGGCCGCAGGTAGCCCAGAGCGTAACTGCTCTTCGGCACGATGGCATCGTCCCACGGCGAGTTCACGCTGCAATTCGAGACGCGCACGTTGCGGCAGCAGTCGATGTCGATGCCGTCGCGGTTGGTGTCGATCTTGAGGTTGTCGATGGTCAGATTGTCCACGCCGGTCGCGAGGATACCGAAGTGGCCGCCGTGAAGGATCGAGAAATCGCGGAGGACGACGTTGCGGCAGTTCTTGAGGGCGATCGATTTGTTGCCAATGCCCGCCGCCAGTGTGTCACGCGGGTTTGGATACGTTTGGTTGGTCGGTCCCCCGAAACCGCCGAATCCGCCTCCACGAAGACCGCCACGCGCCGCTTCATTGGTTGCCGTCGGCCCGCCGAGCCCGCCTCCGCGAAAATCGCCGCGTGCCCCTGCCGGCGCTGCATTGGTTCCCGCGCCTCCTCGGCCCCCGCGCCCGGTGCCGCTGCCCGTGCCACGGCTGAGTCCTTTGCCGTGGATCAAGCCCGGGCCGAGGATGGAAACATTCTCCAAGCCTTCGCCCCAGATCAGGCTGTTGTGCCAGTGAGTGTGGCCGAAATCCTGGTATCTGTCCCACGCGTTGGTCTCGGGCGGGTCATAACCGGCGACGCCATTCGTCGGCGAGTCGGCTGCTAAAATCGTCGCGCCATGATCGAGGTACAACGCGATGTTGCTCTGGAGATGAATCGAGAAGCTCAAGTAGCTGCCGGCGGGGAACTGCACCGTGCCGCCGCCCGCGGCGTGCGCGGCGTCGATGGCTTTGTTGATGGCCGCGGTGTCGAGCGTCTTGCCGTCGCCCACCGCACCGAATGATTTGACATCGAAAACCGCGGCGTGAACTTGGGCCCCGGCGAAGCCGCCCACGAGGATGAAGCCGAGGGACACTATCAGCATGCGTTTCATCATAGATCTGCTCCTATCTGTTTGATCCTGCCGCGGATTATACCACGAGAAGGTTACTTCAGTTGAACGTCCCACACTTTCGACCGGCGCGATTTGCCGTCCGGCCCTTCGACATTGAGCACGGTGACGAAATCCCCGGTTCTCTTGAATTGATGGATCGGGTTTTGTTCCGTCGAGGTCTCGCCATCGCCGAAATCCCATTTCCAAGAGGTGATCTTCCCGACGGACAAATCCTTGAAGGCCACCAGGCGACGGTCCATATCGACGACTTTCCAGGACCATTGCGCCTCGATCGGTTTGAGGAACTGGGGTTCCAGCGGCATCAACTTGAACGCGCAGAGTTCGGACGCGTTCCCGTACATCTTATGGTGGCGGGACAGATTCCAGAACCCGTTGTTCGAATTGGTTTTCACGTTGTCGTAGTCGATCACCGCAAAACTCAGGCCGATGATCTTGTTCTCGTAGAGCACGGATTCCACAGCGCGTTGCGGTCCTTCGGGGCCGGCGTAATCGAAGGGCGTGATCCAGAACTCGAGCACCAGTTTGCCGGACTCGCCCGGCTTGAAATTGTAGGAGTACGCGGCGTTTGACCAGGGGAACTCCTTGATCCACGTCGCGGAACTCCATGCCATGCACCAGTCCTTGTTCTCCGCCGGGGTGAAGATGTGGTAGTTCTGCGCGTGGACGCCGTGGATCGCCCAATGGGCGTCATTCACCGAGATGCGATCATCGGGCGCGGCGCTCACAGCCCCGACTTCTTCGGGAGTCCAAACCCCGCGATGTTCCTTGTCGATCAGCGGCCCGCCGGAAGCGTCGCCGTCCACGACCAATTCGAACGTGTCATTGTGCAAACCCGGTTGCGCAAAATCCCAGTAATCGTCGTACGCCTCGTAGAGGAAATACAGACGGTTGAGACTTTTCACCCAGCCGATGCGCACCTTGACATCGAGGTTCTTCGGATCGGGTTTGTCATGTTTGCCGGAGTCATCCACGAGTTGATCGGTGTGGATGGCATAATCGTCGGGCACGATGTACCAGTCGTCGGTCTTGCCGTCGATCCGGGGGATCATGTCCGGGGGGAATTGAAAGATCTTAAAGGTGACGTTTGTCCGATCAAGGGCTGCGGCAGGGTAACAGATGATCGCTGCCAGCGTAATGGCCAGCGCTCGATAGACGTTCATATGTGATCCTCCGATTCAGTACCTCACGAGCCTGGCTCGAATCAGGACTCCGCGGGAAGGGAAAACCAATCCGCCGTAAGTGAAATCTCCATTCCGCAGCAGCGTAGGCTTCCAGACGCCGTTGTCGTAGACGCCTTCCTCGACCCGGAGGAATTGGACACCCGTGTACTCCGCGCCCATGGACGGCTTGAAATCAAGGGCGGCGTCGAAACCGGCAATGAGAAATTCGTCCGGTCCCAATTGGCCGACCAATACTCGACCCGATGGAACGGATGGGCCCGTCGCGGCCGAGGGCTGGCTGGAACCTCTGACCGGCGGGCGGAAGCGAACGAGAATATCATATCCGTCGAAGTAGAGCATGCGCCCCGGGATTGCTTCCTCCTCGACCGCCGCCTTCAACTTGCCCGATGCCTGCAGGTCCGCAATGACCGGCAGCGCGGATTTAAGGACACGGAAATTCGCGGCCATGTCGGTGAAGCCCTGGCTTAGCTCGTCGGTTGGGCCGGCGTCCACGCCGTATGGACTGAACCCGATCGCCGAGAAATCCCCCAACGCATAGAAGCAGAAGCGCGCAAACGCCGTCCCGCGCCCGGTCTCCACCACGAGCAGCGGATTGTCCGGGCGGGTGTAGCGCGACAGGATCATCCGATAAATGATCGGCGATTGGTGATAGATGTCCGGCCCGATCAAGTCGATGTCGGGCGCCGTCGCTTTCCACAAGTCAATCATGTGCGACTGGGGACCGCCGCTCGGGTAGCTGTCGCCGGGACGGTCGAACTCAAGGAACCGGTCGTTTGTCCCCTCGCCGCCCATCCACACATTGACGAACGCCGGGATCGGATAGACCTGTTTGCCGGCGCGCGCAACGGCATTGATATAACTCGAAAGGTAGTAACCGGTGAACATCTCTTCCGCCCTCCCGCCGAAAACCTCTTTCCACGTTCCCGGTTTTTTCTTGAAGGCCGTCACCAGCTTCTCCGGAACCGGGCCGTCGAACAACCGCGTCGTTTCCGCGGAATAATCGCGCGGCGAACCCAACAGGCCCGACTCGTTCTCCACTTGCATGAGAATCACGGTGTGGTCGTTCCCGTCAATTTCCTTGAGGTGCTTCATCAGCTCCGTGTATGCCTTGCGGTCAGCCTCCATGGTCGCCTGCCCGTGCGGCGAGAGAACCCGGATCGGCTTGCCGCCGTAGTCCAGCACCCGGGGGAAGCGCTTGGTGTCGGATTTGACCCACATGGGAACATAGTCCATCGCCCCGTTCTTGTAGGTGCCGAACCAAAGCGGAATCGCCCGCAAACCCTGCGAGCGCAGGCCGCTGATGATCTGGTCGACCCCGCTGAAGTCAAACTTTCCCTCTTCGGGTTCGATTTGCTCCCAGTAGATCGGGAACTCGATCGTGTTGGCGTTGAGTGCCTGGAACTTCGGCCACGCTCGCTCCATCCGATCCGGGAAGGCAGCGGGATTGCCGACCTGGCCGCCGAGGATGATGAACGGCTTCCCATCAACGATCAGTTGGGTGACGGCGCCCCGCTTCTCGAGATGGGGAATGTTCCCGCCTTGCGCGGGTTCGGCGCCAAATGCGGGCGCAACCCATACAGTCGCAATGAGACTGATCATTGTTGCTGTCAGTGTGCCTGAATAAACCAGATTTCTTGCAGACATTGCCGGGTCTCCTTTCTCTCTGCACGTCGGATGCTCTTCATCTACTTCGGGAGGATTGTTTAATGCTTTTGACCATCACCAGATATACATGAAACCATCAGATCACAAGCAAGATTTCTAAAAGATTGCACGGAGAGAGTGGGCGAGACCAGTGTTTTATCAGGCTCATTTTCACAGGTCGCGGCCCCCCTATGTCATTTTCGCCGCGGTTCTTAACGACGCGCATTACAGACCGCGTGGCAATCCTATTCGAGTTGGACAAAAGCGCCGAAGAAACGGTCCCGCGTGGAGATCCCGAGACCTCCAAGGGACGTCCGGTTTCCGTTTACTTACGGTCCAGCCACGCTTGCGGGACGGGGATCACACACAGGTCCAGCGCTGAGTTATCCGGAGCCAGCATCGCTGACTGGATTAGGAAGCGATTGCTTTCCGGGCTGAACGTCGGGTGCGGGTGATCCGCGGCGGTGCTCTTGTGCCCGGTAGACAACATGATCATCTCGCTGGTCTTCCGGTCGATGAGATAGATGCTGCGCGTGAAATCGTCGCCGACCGCCCAGCGGCCATCGGGTGAACCATTCACATGCCAAAGCCCGCTGCCCGACGGGGTCTGGCCAACGATCCTCATCAGGTTTGTCCGCAGATTGATGATCGCCAGTCCGGTGGGATGCTCGCGCGTGCCTGCGGCTCCATACGGGCCGGGCCGGGGATTCTGCACATGGCCCATAATGGCGAAAGCGACTTCGTCGCGCGTAATAACGGCCTCGTGCGTGACCCATTCGTAATCCGCCTCTTTGTAGAGCGGGCGATTGCCTGTTCCGTCGGCCATCACCGTCCATGTGCGCTGCGGCGCCTTGCCGCCGGTCTCCCAGCAGTAGATGATCTCGCCGGGAACCCAAGGATTGGTCTGCACGTGTCCCATCTGGAAGGGGGTGTCGATGATGACCTTCACTTCGCCGGTCTTAAGATTCATGCTGCGCAGTCCCGCCGGGCCGGCCCCCATCCGCGCGCCCTCGGGGGTTGGCTCGATCTTCGTGTCTGGGGGCAGATGCGTGCCGGTATCCCCGCCACTCACGCCGATGTATGCGTAGTCTCCATTGGCATCGAGCCCGAAACCGCCTGACTCGCGCAAGCCCGCCGGGAGCGATCCGCAGAGGCGCTCATAATTGGACGGCGCCTTCATCGTGCCAGCCTCGCTGTCAGCGAAGAGCTTGGCCAGATCCAATTCGAATATCTGGACCAGCGAATTGGTCCCAAAACCACCGCGGCCGCCGCGAGCAGTGGCTTGGGTCGCCGATGCTGCGGTCTCGACAGTGCCCGTCGGCGCAGCTCCCGCTGCGGCGGCGTTGTTGCCGCGGCCTCTGCCGCCGCCGGAGCCGGTGTTTCGCGAGTAGTACAGCTTCATCGACTTGCGCGCCACGTTCAGTGCACTGGTGGGACTGCCCGGGCCTTCGGTGAGTTGCACGATCACGCCGCTCTCCTCGTTCACCGCAAACGCCTGCGAGCCTTGATCTGGAACACGAGTGGAGGAGCGGAAGATGATCCACTTCCCGTCGGCGGTCCACTCCGGATGCGTCTGGTAGATCTTGGCATCGCTCGACGGGCCGGTCGTCAGGAAGGTCAATGGCACGCCCGTCACCGGGTCCGGCACGACCTTCTTCTCCGACGGAAATCGTTGGCCCATCTGGGCGAACGCGGGAAGCGTCAGGAACATCGAGGCCAGAAAGATGAAGCCGGTGGTTGTGAAGGATTTTGTCCGCGTAGGCTGTCTCCTAATTGTTGTTCGATTGCCTTGATGCTTCCCACTGCGGCAAATAATCGCCGGCCAACTCCAGGGTCTCGATGGCGTTGAGCGCCCACTGGATGCTCGCCACTCCGTGCAACTGCCAACCGACCGATCTTCCGAGGACAACCGGGTCATCCACTGGGTGTACGACTTCAATGCCTGACATTCTGTGGGGCTGAGGGATCAGCATCGTCGGACCAATCACTGCGTTTCCAACCAACTTATCCCAAGCCAACTTGCCCAGCGCCGGTTCATTTTTCACGAATGCCGCGTAAGCCGCTGCACGCGGCGCGGTCATTTGCCCGCCGCCGCTTGTGGAAAGGGATTGGCACACATTGGCCCAGAAGGGCCAGAATTCCGGGTAATCGAACATTGTCTCCTCCTCGAACAGAATCTCCGGTCCGCCGAAGATGACCAGCGCGCATGGCTCGGGTGTCCGTCGGCTGATGAGGCCCTCACGCAGAGGGTTTTGTGGCAGTTGAGTTCCGTGCATGACCAAGGATCGAGACGCCCCTCATCATACATCAGCCCCACGCCGAAACAAGGTGGTTTCATCCTCCGGCTGTCGCTCGCGTTGGCGCATGCTTAACCGGAACGATTCATAACGAATCCCCTCAACCTGACCACGTGATACGTGGCAATCCTTCTCCCCGTGGGACGGGGCGAACGGAAACGTGATTGGTGTCGGGAACGACTTACTGAATAGTGAGGGCGGTGTAAGAAGTTGTTTCCTCGCCCCACTTTTCGGGGAGAGGATCAAGGTGATGGGGCTTTTTGCGTGGCGTCCACCACTTTTAATCGCACCATGGAGATTCCTCTTAGCTGGACAATCGAAGGATCTTCTGGCAGTCTGGTTGTGTGTCTAATCGAGGGCTTGTAAGCGCGAGACATGACAGCGGTTTTCGTGTGATATTACGTTTGCTGGTTGCAACCAAACGAAGGGCGGGAACGTCCTGGTCTGTGGCGTTGCCAGCACAAACAAAACAACAATGGAAGCAGTGCCGCCAAATTCCGCAACCAACGGTATCCAGGCAGCCAATGGCAATCTCTAAAAAGCGCAGAAAAATCGTTATCTTCTCCGTCATCGGATTGGTCTTGATCGGGCTGATCTTGGCGGCCGTTTTCAGAAAGCGGGAACCCGTCATCACCGTCCAGACCGAAAAGGTGGCGCGACGGAATCTCACCGAGATCGTGGTCGCGAACGGAAGGATTCAGCCGGTGGTCCAGGTCAAGATCAGCCCCGAAGTCAGCGGCGAGATCATCGAGCTGCCCGTCAAAGAGGGCCAGCAGGTCAAGAAGGGCGATTTGGTCCTGAAGATCCGACCGGACGATTACATCGCCAACCGCGACGCGGCCGATGCAAGTTACAAGTCCGTTCTGGCTGGCAAAGCTACCGCCGAAGCAAATCTGAGGAAAGCGGAAGCCGACTTCAAACGCAACCAAGGGCTCCTCGAAGCCAGGCTGATTTCGCAGGCTGACTTTGACCAGTTCCGAGCCTCTTACGAGGGGGCGCAGGCGCAACTGACAAGCGCCGAACGCCAAGTCGAAGTGGCACGTGCCTCGCTGGACTACGCGCAAAAGCAGCTTGTCAAAACCACCATCGTCTCGCCGCTCACCGGCACGATCAGCAAATTGAACTCGCAGCTTGGCGAGCGGGTTCTGGGCATGGTTCAGAATATGGGAACGGAAATCATGACCATCGCGGATTTGAATGACATGGAAGCGCGCGTGGACGTCGGCGAAATCGATGTCGTGCTGATCGCGCGTGGCCAGAAAGCGCGGTTGGACGTGGACTCCTTCAAAGACCACAAGTTCACCGGCGTAGTCACCGATATCGCGAACTCCTCGAAAGGCGCCGGCCAGATCAGCAGCAGCCAGTCGCAGGAAGCCACCAAGTTCGAGGTGCGCATCCGCTTCAACGAAAACGAGGCATTCCGCCCCGGCATGTCCGTCAGTACCGAGATCGAGACCCGCTATCGCACGAACGTGTTCACCGTGCCGATGGCCAGCGTCACCACCCGTGCGCCGAAGCCGCCGAAGAAAAAGAACGCCACCGGCAAAGACGCAGCCAAGTCTGGCAGTACCAACGCGGTTGCGTCTGCCGATACCAACTCGGCTGCGTCTGCCGATACCACCAACGCCGTTCCCTCAGACAAAAAATCCAAGGAGGCGCCCAAGCCAACGGAAGTCGTGTTCGTGGTCGAGGGCGACCACGTGAAGATGGTGCCGGTGAAGATCGGCATTTGCGACAACGATTATTGGGAGATCACCGAGGGGTTAGCCGAAGGACAGGAAGTTGTCTCCGGTGGGTACAAGGCCATCAGCCGCGACCTGGAAGACAGCAAGAAAATTCGCAAAGGCACGGTCACCGACAAGGAGCCAAAGACGTAGCGGTGGCCCTGATCCGCTTCCAGAACATTTCGCGGCGTTACCAGATGGGCACGGAAACCGTCCACGCGCTGCGCGACGTTTCGCTCGAAATCCAGCGGGGCGAATACGTCGCCATCATGGGGCCGTCCGGCTCCGGCAAATCCACGCTGATGAATCTCGTCGGCTGTCTCGACACGCCGACCTCGGGCCGCTACGAACTGAACGGCACCAACGTCAGCGAGATGGACGACAATCAACTGGCCGAGGTCCGCAATCGTGAAATCGGGTTCGTGTTCCAGACATTCAATCTGCTGCCGCGCTCCAACGCGCTGCACAACGTCGAGCTGCCGCTCATCTACGCCGGCGTGCCGGCCGACGAGCGCCGCAAGATCGCGCTTGAGGCGATCACGCAAGTCGGCCTGGCCGACCGCATTCATCACAAACCCAACGAGCTTTCCGGCGGCCAGCGCCAGCGCGTCTCCGTCGCCCGCGCGCTGGTCAACAAGCCATCCATTCTTCTGGCGGATGAGCCGACGGGGAACCTCGATTCCAAGACCGGCGCCGAGATCATGGCGTTGTTCGGGGAATTGGCGCAGAAAGGCAACACGATCATCGTCGTCACGCACGAGGAAGATGTGGCCAAACACGCCCGCCGCATCATCCGCCTCCGCGACGGTTTGATCGCCAGTGATGAGCGTCAGGGCGATGGGCAGAAATCAGCGTCCCCGGCAGTCTAACGGCGTTTATGAAATTTGCCAGCCAACCCACCCCCAACCCCTCCGAGGAGGGGAGCTTCGGCGCTCGTGCGGCGGTCAATTCCCCTCTCGGGAGGGGCAGGGGTGGGTTGAGCCGAATCGCCATCGCGTCACACTCTCGCCATGAACCTGTTCGCTGAAATTCGGGAAGGCTTCGGCATCTCGTGGGGTGCGATCCGCGCCAACAAAATGCGTTCGGTGCTCACCACGCTCGGCATCGTGATCGGCATTGTTACCGTGACACTCATGGGTACCGCCATCGAAGGATTGAACCGTTCCTTCCTCAAGAGCATCTCCTCACTCGGCGCCGACGTGTTCTACGTCCAACGCTTCAACTGGATGACCCGTACTCAAGAGGGCTGGCTCAAGGAACGGAAGCGGCGCAAGATTCGGATGGCGGAAGTCGAGGCGCTGGCCCGGCAACTGACGCTTGCCGCCGCCGTCGCGCCAACCGCGGATGACAACGGGTCTGTGAAATACAAGAGCCGCAGCGCCAGCGGTGTGTGGATCCTCGGCACCACTGAGGAATACCTGCTCACCAGCGGCGTCGGCATTTCGCAAGGCCGTTTTCTTTCCGCCGTGGATGCCGCCGGCGGCCGGCCGGTGTGCGTGATCGGCGCCGAGGTGGCGACCAATCTGTTTCGCAACGAGCCGGCCATCGGCAGCCGGATCAAAATCGAGGACCAGTCCTTCGAGGTCATTGGGGTGTTGGAAAAGCAGGGAAGCTTTCTGGGTATGTTCAGCCTCGATAACCGCGTGGTCATTCCGCTGAAGCAGTTCATCAGCTCCATCTGGAGCAACCCCAGCATCGACATTGAGGTCAAGGCGAAGAAACTCGTGGAACTTGACGAAGCTCGCGAGGAATTGCGCCAAGTGATGCGTCGGGTTCGCCGGCTCGCGCCGGGCGATCCCGACGATTTCGCGATCAACCAGCAGGAGCAGTTCGTCGAGATGTTCCATAGCGTGGCCGGCACCATTGCCGTGGTTGGACTGTTCATCACCGGGCTGTCGCTGTTCGTCGGCGGCATCGGCATCATGAACATCATGTTCGTCTCCGTCACCGAACGCACGCGCGAAATCGGCATCCGCAAAGCCATCGGCGCCAAACGCCGGACGATCCTGCTGCAATTCCTGACCGAAGCCGCCTGCATTTGCGTGCTCGGCGGGTTGATCGCCCTGGGCATTGCCTGGCCGCTGACGCTGGCGGTGCAGCGGTGGTTTATGCCCGCGACGATGTCGCTGACCATCGTGGGCATCGCGTTGCTCGTGTCGCTGGTGACGGGGCTGGTTTCCGGCTTCGTTCCTGCCTGGCGCGCAGCGCGCATGGACCCGGTGGACGCACTGAGAAGCGAATGAAATTGCACAAGCCAACCCTGTTGCTCGCCGAGGCCAGAGAGAGTTACTCCATGGCCATGAACGCTCTGATGGCGCACAAGCTGCGTTCGGCACTGACGTTGGTCGGTGTCTTAATCGGCGTGTTTTCGATCATTGTAGTGATGACTGCGATGCGTGCGCTGAAGAGCAACATCGAGACGCAACTGAGCCGCTTGGGCGGCCAGACGTTCGCGATCAATAAATGGCCGGCCGTCCAGTTTGGCACCGGGCGCGACTGGGAGAAATACTGGCGGCGCAAGAACATCACCCTCGCCCACGGCCGGCAGGTGCAGGGGAAAGCCACGCTCGCCAGCAGCGTGGGCATCGAACGCAATTTTTGGGGCGGCCAGGTCGAGACCCGCTACCAGAAAACGCCGCCCACGGTGCAGTTGCTGGGCGAGACGCCGGGCAGTTTCCCGGCCCGCAATTGGATCGTTGCCGAAGGCCGCGGATTGACGGAAACCGACGTGGAGAACGCCCGCGACGTGTGCGTGTTGGGCAGTGGGCTGGCGAAAACCGTCTTTCCCTTCGGCTCGCCGGTTGGCGACCACCTCAAAATCAACGGCATCAATTACACCGTCATTGGCGTGCTCGAAGCGAAAGGCGGCACTCTCAGCGGCGAACAGGACAATTTCGCTGTCGTGCCGATCACCACGGGGTTGAACCGTTTCGGGCGCTGGTGGCAGAGCCTGACGATCCTCGTTCAGGCGCGCGACGCGGCGAGTTACGACGATACCGTCGAGCAGGTGCGCGGCATCCTGCGCGTTGCCCGCAAAGTCCTGCCCGGTGCCGAAGACGACTTCGAGCTGTTCTCCAACGACTCGATCATCGCGCAGTTCAACGCGTTCACGATGGCCGTGCGCGTCGGCGTAACGGTTGTCAGTTCGATTGCGTTGCTTGCCGCGGGCATTGGCATCATGAACATCATGCTCGTTTCGGTCACCGAGCGCACGCGCGAGATCGGCATCCGCCGGGCCGTCGGTGCGAAGAAGCGGAACATCATGACGCAATTCATCACGGAAGCGGTGGTGCTCTGTGAAGTCGGCGGCGTGGTCGGCGTCCTGCTCGGCATCATCGGTGGCAACGTCGCCGCCCATTTCCTCAAGGTCCCAACGGTGATTCCGTTTGACTGGGTGGTCCTCGGCTTGGCGATCTGCTCGGTTGTGGGGATCGTTTTCGGCACCTATCCGGCCTGGAAGGCGGCCAACCTCGACCCGATCGATTCGCTCCGCTACGAGTAGAGCGTTTCTGGAAACATGCTGCCGAGTGATGCGTCGGCTCTTGCTTGCGGCGGGCGACCCGCGGCGATGCGTGCGGAACACCGGTCAGGTGATTGAGATGGCCCTGTCCCGGTCCGGATGGGCCGCCTCGCCGACGAAATCCGTAAGCTCCAGCCCGGTCACGTCGTTGGCTTCCAAAGCGTGGGTGAAGTAATCCGGCCGATTGTCGCCCCACACGACACTGCACTTCTTCAGGACGATGTTGTCCGCGTATCGGATGCTGAAGCCCGGATTGCCGTGTGGCTCGATGCCCGGGTAGGCCGTCGTTGGCCGGTTGTCGAACAAACCTCCGCGATACTTCGTCCACCGGTCGAGAGTGACCGCGACGTTCTCAAGTCGGACATCGCGAATGCGGCTCTCGCGCGTGCCGCTCACGCGCACACTGTTCTCAGCCCGGCCGCTGACGTTCTGGATGCGCACATCGTGGATGGTGCCGACCTTGGTCTGGGGAGTGCGCGGGATTGCGGTAAGCGAAATGGCCTCGCCTCGGCCCCACCATGGATCCGAGTGGTAGCGCGACACGAACTTGATGTCGCGGAAATCGACGTTGTAAACGCTGCCTTCATCGCGAAGCTGGATGCAGAGGCCACGGCAACTCGAGCGGATTTCGCAGCGTTCGAACCGGATGTCGTGGACGTCCTGGGTGGTTTCCGTCCCGATCTTCAGCCCAGAGTCCTGTGTCTCGATTACGCAGTCCTTGACGGTGATGTTGGCGGAAGGCCCGTAGTCCGTGTCCTGCCGCGTCGTCTTCACCACAATGGCGTCGTCGCCGCAAACGATGTTGCAGTTGCGTATCTCGACGTCACGGCAGTGGTCGGGATCGATCCCGTCGCAGTTGGGGACATCGAGTTGGTTGCGGATCTTGATATTGTCCACGAGGACACTCTCGCAACCCATCAGGTGAAGAGTCCAACTTGGAGCCTGACTGAGAGTGATGTCGCGAACTTGGAGATCTTTGCAGCCGGTCAGCACGAAAAGCCTCGGACGAAAATCGGCCGGCCGCCACCACTCGTCTTGCTCGTCATAGCGGACCATGAACTCTCGCGACCGGCCGTTGATGGTGCCGCTACCGGTGATGCGCAGGCCGTTCGCCTCGCGTGCGGTAAGGACGGCGCCGTCGCCGGCGTAATCTTCCTGCTTGACACTAGCCAGCAACTCCGCGCCATCCGCCAGATGGAAACCGATGCCGCCCTTCAGTTGCAGGGTGCCGATGAGATAGCGGCGGCCACCGCGAATCAATACCTGCGCGCCGCCGCCCGCCGCCGCGGCTTCGTTGACCGCCCGTTGGATGGCGGCGGTGTCGAGCGTGACTCCGTCGCCGACCGCGCCGTAGTCGCGGACATCGAAAACCGGCACCTGCCGCCGTGTGTTCCGTGTCGCCAGTTGGCATGCAGAGAACGCAGATCCGAGAGCCGTTGCGGCCACGAGTTTCGCGCCAAGTCGCAAGGCCTCACGGCGGCTGATAGGATGCTCTTTCATTCCTTACTGCTTCCTCTTGCCCAGAAGAACGACAAACGACGTCAGATTGTTCGTATCTTGACGAGGACTCCCGACTTGGGGTTCCCCGTGCCGCGAGTGTACGACGGAAGCCGGTCTGACGCAACCTCCATGTCCTTTCGGTGGTGTCCTGATTTGAAGAAAATCGGCCTACGGGAAGCTAGCTAGGAGAAGCGATCCGTAGGCCTTGGGTCTGGGAGACCCCGTTTTGGTGAGGTAGAAACAAAGCATACACCACTGATTTTTTCCAAGCAAGAAATTATTGGCGCAGCTTCGACTCGAACGCGCCTCAACCCGCGAAGTTCTGCCGCACCCGCATCTCGCTGCCTTGAACTCCTGCGGGTGAACGCTGGTCAGCCATGAAGAATCGCTGCCGCAGTTCCCGACACGCCGAGAACGTCCCGAAAAATCGATCATCGAGATCGTTTTGCGGTCGGGCGCAAAGCTGATGCCCTTGCCGCGGCGGTTCCCAACGAGACGCATTACCTCGGGAATATCTACGAATCCGGCGAGGTGGAGCGCGACCTAGACGATTACACCAAGGCAATCGTGTGGAGCGAGGACGCCAACGGCATGGCAGTGATGATCGGCAGTCGCATCGTCGGCGTGGAGTTATTCGGCGACAGCGAGACGTTCGCGCGGCTGCGCGACAAGCTGCTGCGCTCCTGCGCTGTGGACGCCATCGAGTATCGTGATGTGGTGAAACCATTGGACGGTGGGCGTGAAGTCGTCGAGCAATTCCTCCGTCAGGCTCAAGAAGCGCGCCTGACGCCGAAGTAGACCATCGGAATCTGTCAGTTGCTCGCCGCGTCGAAGGCGGTGGGCTGTACGGCTCGGTGCTGCTGTGGCACGAGCAAAAGGGTGCGCACGGCATCCTCCACGCCAGCCTGTTCGCAGGCGCAAGCAAGGAAAGTCGTCCCATCATCGTCCCGCTGCCTGCGCCGCGACCGTTGCCCCGTTACCAAGATTAACGTCGGCACCGTTTGTCTTCAGATGCACAGACGGCACATGATCCACCATGCGCACTCCGATCCGTGCCGAGGCATGGTGTTTGATATTGCAAACAGTAGTGTTTGCAATTGTAAACATCTTCCCGGTGGCGTGTTGGCTCGGGCACTTCCTCAGGGAGACGGCGGCGTCGATGGTTGTCTGGCCGGTCGCCTGCTCGGGCGGCAGTCGTGGCGGTTGAGGTCTCAGGCGCGGCTGAGGTATTTGCCAGTGCGGGTGTCGCGCGAACCGCAGCTTACGCCGTCTCTTTCGATGCTCAGGGAGCCTGCGCGGGCCGATTGACCGGGGCGTTGGTAGCCTGGCCCTGGACGGCGTTCTCGAGGCCGGTGCCCGTGACATTGTTGATTGTCAGCAACGGGCCGGAGAAGCCGGTGACGTTGATGCCGCGGAGTTTGGCGTCGATCACATTGGCAAGGGTGATGCCTTTCTGGCAGGTGCCGGTGACGTCGGAGAGGGAGAAGCCGTCAATGGGTTTTTCCGAGGGAACGTTGGCGCCTACGACGAGATTCTTGCAGTGGACTTTGGCTTTGGAGATGTTGATCTTGTCGACGCGCGGGATGCCGTTGTCGCCGGGGACTGGTTCGGAGTCCTGAATGCCTTTGGTGAGGAGGTCGATGCCGATGAACGTGGTGGCACCGATGTCCAGGTCTTCGGCAGAGACATTCTCGATGAAGCCGCCGCGGCCGATGCGGCTCTTGAAGAAGAAGGCGTTTGCCCCGCTGGGGAACGAGCAGCGTTCGACGCGGACGTTGCGGACGCCGCCGGACATTTCGGTGCCGATGCCGACGCCCGCGAAGGCACTGCCGAGGCTGGAATCAACGATGCTGATGTCTTCGCACGGACGAGCGATGCGGACGGCTTCCATGCCGCGCCCGGATTTGATGGCGATGGCGTCGTCACCCGTGTCGATGTCGCATTTTTCGACGCGGACGTTCCTGCAGGAGTCGATGTCGATGCCATCGCCGTTGCTCTTGGTTTTGTCGGAACGGATGTTGAGATTTTTGGCGAGGACGTTTTCGCAGTAAGTAAGGTGGATGCACCACATGCGGCCGTACTTGAAGGAAAGGTCTTCGATGCGCAGGTCTTTGCAGTCGATGGGTTCAAAGAGGGCGGGTCCGCGGGGATCGCGCAGGAAGGCGAGGGCGGGGTCGCCGACGATAGTCCCCTGGCCGAGCAGGGCAATGTGCTGGGCGTGGTTGGCGTAGATGAGCGCGCGGTGACCCTGGCGCCAGCGGCCTTCCCAGCGAACGTCCATGAGCGGGTAGTCCTCTTTGTCGGGGCTGCCGGTGATGGTGGCATCTTTCTCGATACGCAACGTCGTGTACGAGGAGAGATGAATGCTGCCGATAAGGTAGTTGCCTGGGGGCACGACGACTTCGCCGCCGCCGGCGAAAGCGCAGGCGTCGAGGGCTTTTTGGAAAGCGGCGGTGTCTTTGGTTTTGCCGTCACCGGTCGCGCCGAAGTCGCGGACGTTGAGTGGTGCTTTGCGATCGAGCGAGGCGGCTTGGGCAAGCAGAGCGAAGGAGAGGGCGATGGCAATGCCAAGCAATGATTTTGGGTTCATAAGTCCTCTAAGTTGGGCACGAGCGGTGCCCGGGTTGAAGGATGGTGGTTCTGCCGCGAGGGCATGGTTGTTTGAATACGCCAAATGGGCGGTGCGAATACTGATGCGCTCCCGTCTAACGAGCAAGAGCCGGCGTTGTTTTCGGCTGGTGCTCACGTTTACGATTTCCCTTGGTTCGTCGCTATGAGCCGGATGGGCCCCAGCAGACCCGAGGGCAAGGGTTGGACCAGATCCAGATTCTGCGGCTGGAACCGGTTGCCGTATTTCTGAGTGACTCCAGCGTAGCTGTAATTGGGAAGCTTGATGCTGGCCATGTAGTTCATGGCGAGATTCGCCACCTCGACGCGGATCTTGTTCTGGCCGCGCTTGAGGTGGCCGGTCACGTCGATCGAGTACGGCGGGGCCCACACGGAACCGACCCGTCGACCGTTGATGTAGAGGACGGCTGCTTCGCGCACCGGAGTTTCCAGGACCGTCCTGTATCCCATGCCACCTCTGCCGCCGCCGCTTGCCTGCGGGACGGTGGCCTCGCCGAAGTTGAACGACAGAGTCAGGCCGGCCTTCAGCCATTCAGGGGCTATCGTAATGGTCTTTTCGTAGGTCGCGACGCCTGAGAAGTTGCTCGTCGCTGCGTTGTCGATCCAAGAGGCGAGCTTCTCCATGGCAATAGGTTGGGCATTCTTGCCGAACTTGACGGTCCAGCCCGTGCTGAGATCGACCGGCTGTGGCACGGAAGCGACCGCCCGAACCACTTTCGGAGCCGGCTGAGTGCGCTTCGTGAAGACAACGATCGTCGAACCGTAAGGCTCCAAGTTCAGATTGACCGCCGTCGCACCGGCGGACTTTTCTGCGATCTGGGCGGGGCTGACGCGGCCGGTCATCGGGTCCCACCACTCCGGCTGCATACCTTCCACACGGAACGTTGCCTTCACGCTCTTGGATTGGTTGGTGGTATTGGCGACGAAGTACACCTCGCCCCAATCCGTGTGGCGATGGACAATGCCGATCTCAGGCGAGGCCGGGGATGTCGCCACATCCGGCACCAATCGCTTGGCGACTGCTTCGCCGAACCGGGCTTCGTCCTCGACGAACAAGCCCGGAGCGTTTGCATCCTTAAAGAGACGCTGGGCGATGTCACGGACGGTCTTGGTGTCCTGTTCGGTGGCCTTATAACCCGGGGCCAGATCCGGCAATCGCCGCGTCGCGACGACGATGCCGCCGCCACGGGCGAACTGCTCGAGCTTCTGCATGGTGGCCGGCGGGATGCGCTCGACAGCGGGTAGGACGACGACCCTGTAGCGGACGTCGCCGAACGCGAGCGTGTTGCGTTCGACCTTGCCGCGCATCTCGAGCAACTGGTCATCGAAGAAGTCGAGGTTGTAGCCCGAATCGAGGATTTGGCGGGCAGTGTTCTGCACACGCCCCTGAAGGACAGAGTAAACGCTGAACAGTCGGCCGAAACTTGCCCACGCGTCGCTGTTGGCCAAGTAGAGCGCGACATCGTTGGCGGGCGTTCCCTGGCGCATCATGAAGCTGACGCGCTGAAGGTATTTGGTTACGTCCGGCATGACAATCCACCACGGATTCTTCTCATCGAAAACACCGGCGGCATAGAAGCTCCAGCCGGGATAAGCGACACCCTCGGCCGTGTACGGCCAGCCGTGGCAGATGATCTGGTTGATTCCGCACAGGAAGTGCATGTCCGCTTCCGCCTTCATATCCAGAGGCGTGGCGCGGAACACCGGAGAGTGCAGCCAGGTAAAGGTCTCGGATGATGCCACGGGTTTCCCGAGCAGATGGCTGGCCGAAGCGGCCCAGCGGGTGGCGGAGAACCCTTTCCACTGGTATCCCTCACCCTCGGGCAGATCAGCGTAGGCGTAGCTGTACAGCGCCGCCGGCGGCGCGGCGGAGCCCGTGGCATAGCCTTGGATGCGGAATCGGCTGTTGTGTGCGTTGGCCAGTTTCTTGAAGGCACCGTTGAAGCACTCGGTGAAAAGCTCCGTGCACGTCTTGCCCCAGTCATGGCGGATGTCCATGGTCTTGGGGCCGACGTCGTTGAATAGCGCCGGCAGCAAGGGCTTCAGGTCATACCCGCGACGCTTTTGGAACTCCGGCAGGAAGTTCGGGGTCCAGTTCTCGCCGCCCACTTCCAAGCTGTCGCAGAAGACCGCGTAGGGCGGATTAGGTCCGCACGCCTTGATCTCCGGTTCGGCGATTTCCTTGATGAACTTTTTGATGGAGGTCGGGCTGTAGTGGTCGATCACATTGCCATCGGCGCCGTAAGCGGGACGCTTGACCTTCATGATGCCGCCTCGGCTGATGAACAACTGAACCTGCGCCTCGCCAGTCACGTCCGCCGGCATCTGCAGCACGTTGTCGACGACCGGCACTTCCTTAAATCCGTCGCCGGTTTTCATGAAAGCCGCGATCAGCTTCTGCCCCTCGCGGAGTTCCGGCACCGGCGCGCTGCGCTGGCCGGCGGGGATCGTCAAGTTCTGGGTCTGAATCGCGGTCGCTCCTTCTTCCGCCGAGAACTGCGGCCCGCCGTAGGGCCAGCCGCTGCCGAGCGTCAGGTCCATCCGCAGGCCGAGTTCCTTGGCCTTGGCGGCCGTGAAGCCCAGCGCATCGAGGAACCCCGGCGACATGAACTTCAAGTTCTTCACTCCCGGCAACTCACCGTCCAGCGCCAGTGAATACGTCGGCTGCACTTCGAAGCCGCCGATGCCGCCTTCCTTCATGAATCTCATTTCGCGTTCGAGCTGCGGCTTGGTCACGGCCGGCCCGAACCACCACCAGCGCGTCATGATCCGGCTGTCGTCCGGAGGCTGGCGAAAGGCCTGCTGCAGCTCGGAGATGCCTGCCGGTTCCGCAGATTTGCCGGTGGTTGTGGCGACAGCCAGCACGCCGGCGAGCAATGCCACGGCAGTCCCGTGAATCGTGATCTGTTTCATAAGAATGTTTTTCATAACTGTTGTCCTTAAACTATTCCGAGCCAGCTTTCCCCTCATCCTCACCCTCTCCTGTGAAAATGGTCGGACGCGCCCGGAAGGTCGAAAACGACGCGATGAGGACAGCGCGCCCTACATTTTTCATTCATGGTTGCGGACTGTTGTTCCATGACGACTCCCCAGCTCTTTCTACTTCGCCTTCGCTGTTTCGACGGCGAAGATGTGGGTCGGCCCGAACATGTTGGATTTGAAGACGACCCACTTCGCGTCGGGCGTGATCGTCACGTTGGGTTCGAGCCAGTAGTCGTGCTTGGACATGTTGACCAACCGTTCGCGCGTCATCGTGCCGTCAGGTTGCGGCCGAAAGAGGTTGATCCACCGGCCGTTCTTGGCGAAGGCCACCTGGCCGGAATCCCCGCCGTCGCCGGCAAAGAGCTTGCCGTCGCGCGAGACGTTGTAATGGATCGACCACCAATCGCGCTCCAGTTTGTAGCGGATCTCCTTGCCGGTGTCAACGTTGAGGCCAGCAAGCCAGAACTCCTTGCTGCGCGGGGTTTGCAGGTCGAACCAGATCGTCTTGCCGTCGTAGCTCCAGAACTCGTGCCCGGCAATCTCCATGTCCATGGTGCGCTTGTGCATCAGACGCCGTTCGGTGCCGTCGGTGCGAATGGTCCAGATGCGGTCCACCTCATGCCAGGTGCCTTCGTGGCAGTACAACAGCAGGTTGGGGTCGGTGGGCGAGAACTGGAGGTGATTGAGCCAGGCGTATTGGTAGCCGTTCGTCTTGGATTCGCCGGTCTTGATGTTGGTGAAGACGAAGGCTTGGGAGATTGGATTGGACAGGCGTCTGGAGAGCCAGTCCTCCTTTTCCGCCGCACTCTCTTCCTCCGGAGTCAATTGCGTCTTGCCGGGGAACATTTTCTCCCGCTGCGGGAGGATTGTACGAGGCTCCGGACGAAGCGTCTTTCCGGTTGGGTCGGTTGCGGTGACGGTGCTCACGACGAACGTCTCGTCCGCATTGATCGTTCTGCCGCGAGCCTTCGTGACTTCCCGTATGGCGCGAGTGTCGAGGTTCGCAGCGTACAGAGTGCCTTCCTGTGAGAAATACACCTCCCGTGTCCTCCTGGTAGTCGCGATGGCTCTGGCACCCGGCGCCACGATTTCAATCTTTGGAGGCTTGGAACCTAGAGTGTGGAGGTTGACCGACGCTATCCCACTCGGCGTATCGAAAATCAATTTGTCCCCCTCTGGCGTGTAGGTGTTCTGGTGGAAGTAGAGACTCGAACTGCCGGGCTCCGTGGAAAGCCGGATCACCCGGTGCCCGGTATCGGGATCGGTCCATTCGGTCGGCGGCTCATCGGCGGCAAACAACCGGAGACTTACACACGCCAATGTCAGAAACAGTGCAGTTGATATCCGCATACGCCGGCACCTCTCCTTCGGCGGTCAGTTCTTGTCGCCCGCTTTCTCAACTTCGACCGCATAGACGTGAGTGGGCCCGTGCATGTTGGACCGGAAGACGATCCATTTGCCGTCCGGTGTGAAGGTGACGTTCGGCTCGAGCGAATAGTTGTGCTTGGCCAGGTTCACCAGCCGTTCCGACTTGAAAACCCCAACCTTGATCAGCTTGGCGGTTTGCCCGGGCAGACCGGTCATCCGCAACTTCTCCGGACGAAAGAGGTAAATCCATTGACCGTTCTCCGGAGCGGCCACGCTGCCTGGGCCGCCACCGTCGCCGGCGAAAAGTTTCCCATCGGGCGACACGTTGTAGTGCACCGACCATTCATTGCGTTCGAGATGATACCAGGTTCTTTCGCCGGTCTCGATGTTGTAACCCGCCAGCCAGAAGACGGTGCTCCGGGGAGTTTGCAGATCATACCAGATGGTCTTGCCGTCGGCGCTGAAAAATTCGTGCCCGGCGATCTCCATGTCCATCGTGCGGCTGTGGATCTTGTTCAGCCCGGTGCCGTCGGTGCGGATCGTCCAGGTGCGATCCACCATGTGCCATGGGCCCTCGTGGCAAAACATGATCAGCGTCGGATCGGTCGGGGACATCTGGACGTGATTCAGCCAGTCGGTGCTCTCGTGAAATGTCTTCACTGTGCCGGTGTCAACTTTGATGGTGAACAGCGCCATCGGTTGACGACCCTGCCACCGCTCCTGCAGCGAGCGGGCGCTGCCACCGTCCGGCCCCGTCGTGCGGTCGGCCTGAGTGGGCCCCTCGCGGCCGCCTTTGATGTAACTGCCCGCGAGAAGCTTTTCATCGGCGCTGACGCCGAAGGCGGACGCGACACGCATGTCCGGTGGAAGCCTCGTGATCAACCGGGTTCTGCGTGTGTCGGTGTTCGCCGCGTATACCGCATTGCTGTCCCCGACGTAGAACGCCTGGCGCGTCTTCCGACCGACGATGACGTTGCTGGCGCGGCCCGCCACCAACGGCTCGACTGCGCGCGAGCGCAGATCGACCGTGGCCAGTCCATGCGGCGTCGTGAAGACCATCTTGTCGCCTTCGGCCGTGTAGGAGTTGTAGTGGAAGTAGAGACTCTGGCTCCCGGGCTCGCGCGAAAGCCGGATCACACGGTGGCCGGTATCGGGATCGGTCCATTCGGTCGGCGGTTCGTCGGCGAACGCCGACAAACTTGCCCACGCCAGTGCGAGAAACAGTGCTGTCAAGATGCGCATGGTTGGAACCTCCGCGGTTTGGTTGCTTACCCGGACCTGTCGTGCGAGAAATAATCTCCCTCTCCTGTCAGTCGTAGACATCTTCCCTTTCGGTCGTGATTCTCTCCTTAGCCCGGATTATTCACGATGCGCTTAAACAACCCACAGTGTGTCACTGCTCGAACCCTCACCCTGACCCTCTCCCTTGGGAAGGGAGAGGGGAGATCTCCTCGCCCCGCTTGCGGGGAGAG
>JBEKFI010000036.1:0-26141 GCA_050013395.1 Verrucomicrobiia bacterium
CCACAGTGTGTCACTGCTCGAACCCTCACCCTGACCCGCCTGCGCCGAGGCTTCGGCGGGCAGGCCCTCTCCCTTGGGAAGGGAGAGGGGAGATCTCCTCGCCCCGCTTGCGGGGAGAGAATTAAGGTGAGGGGTTGCCGGACGTTTCAGGTGGTTCATGAATAGGTCAGGCTAGGGGGATGTAATGACAGCGATTTACACCATTCCTCGATCGATCTCGGATCACGTCGGGTTTCGGTCGGTGCCCGCCACGGCGGAGCCCGCGCTGCGGGAAACTGCCGACCAGGTTATCACGGCGCACAAACTTTCGAACGAACCCATCGCCGTCGGGCGGGACGGCAAAGCCGCCAGAGTTCTTCCAGAACAGTTGGTTGTCCGCGAAGAATCGTCCAAGAAATACGGCATTGGAAGCCACTGTGACGGCTGACCTGACGCATGCTCCTCCCCGCTCAAATCATCCAGAAGAAACGCGACGGCAACGCGCTCACTGAAGATGAGATCCGGTTTTTCATCCACGGTTTCACGCGAGCCGAACTTCCTGATTACCAGATGGCGGCGCTGGCAATGGCGGTCTGTTTTCAGGGGATGAATTTCGACGAAACGATGTGGCTGACCCGCGCGATGGTTGAAAGCGGGAAGATCGTCGGGTGGAAACGGCGACCGGGCGTCTATCGCGCCGACAAACACAGCACCGGCGGCATCGGCGACAAGGTATCCCTGATCCTCGCTCCGTTGGTCGCCAGTTGCGGCGTGAACGTGCCCATGATCTCCGGCCGCGGCCTCGGACCGACCGGCGGAACGCTCGACAAACTCGAGAGCATTCCCGGTTTTCGCACGAACCTGTCCCTGGACGAATTCGTCCGCATCTCCGATGGAGTCGGCTGCGCCATCGCGGGGCAGACCGCCGAGATCGCTCCTGCGGACAGGAAGTTGTATGCGTTGCGCGACGTGACCGCCACGGTTTCCTGCCTGCCGCTGATCGTGGCCAGCATCATGAGCAAGAAACTTGCGGAAAACGTGGACGGCCTAGTGCTCGACGTGAAATGGGGCAGCGGAGCGTTCATGCGGACGCGCGCAGCATCGCTGGAGCTTGCCCGGGCCATGGTCGAGGTCGGGAAACGGTGTGGCAAGACCGTGCGCGCATTGCAGACGGACATGAACCAGCCGCTCGGCCGATGCATCGGCAACGCCTTGGAGGTGCACGAGTGCATCGAGATCATGAGCGGCAAAACGAAGGCCGACGACCTGATGGAAGTCACGTTCGCGCTCGCGGCGGAGATGCTTGTGATGGCGGGGGCGGCAAAAAGTGTTGCAGACGCGATGGAAATCCAGCAAAAGAAACTGGCGCTCGGCGAAGTGTTGGATAAGTTTACCGAGATGATTGTCGCCCAGGGCGGCGACGCGCGGGTCTGCGAGCAAGCGAATCGTTTGCCCGCGGCAAAACAGACAAGGGCAATTGCTGCCACAGCCTCTGGGTACGTCCACGCGATTGAGTGCGACCAGATCGGCTACGCAGTGATTGCATTGGGCGGTGGGAGAAAACTGGCGAGTGACCCGATTGACCATGCAGTCGGTTTCGAACAGCCGAAGAAAATCGGCGACCGCATCGTGGCCGGTGAACCTCTAATGATTATGCATTACAATGATGAGGCCCGCGGCGGCGCCGCAGAACGGATGGTGCAGGAAGCATACAGAATTGCTCCAGAGCCTGTTGGGGCCAGACCCAGACTCATCACGCAGAGAATAGAGTGAGGAAGTAGGCGCCATGGTGGCAAATGTCAAAGAAACGAAGGGTTCACTGGAATCGAAGCTGTCGGGTTTCAAACCCGACATGGCGTTGATCGTGGGTTCGGGCCTGGGTGGGATTGCGAAAGATATCGCCAAACCGACCGTTATTTCCTACACGGAAATTCCCCATTTCCCCAAACCAACTGTCGCCGGCCATGCCGGTCAGATGATCTTCGGCGAATTCGCGGGCAAGAAGCTGATGGTGCTGAGCGGCCGATTTCACTATTACGAAGGTCGTACCCTGGCGGAGATCGTTTATCCTGTCCATGTCGTTGATGCCCTCAATATCAAGATATTGATCGTCACCAACGCCGCAGGCAGCATCAACCCGATGTTCAATCCGGGCGACCTGATGATCATTGAAGATCATATCAATCTCATGGGCGTTGATCCGCTGCTCGGCATGGCCGACAACGGCGCGGTGAAGTTCGTGGACATGAGCCAGGCGTACTCGACGCGGCTCCGGGAAAAACTGGATAATGCCGCCGAGAAACTGCAGATCATGGTGCGGCGGGGTGTTTACCTCGCCACCACCGGACCAAGCTACGAGACACCGGCCGAAGTAAAGGCTTTCGCGTGGATGGGTGCTGACGCGGTCGGGATGAGCACCGTCCCCGAAGTGATCATTGCCCGCTACCATAACATTGAAGTCGCGGGTATTTCCTGCATCACCAACCTCGCCGCCGGGATTACCAACAAGAAACTCTCGCATGAGGAAGTGTTGGCGATCGGCGCGGCCACGCAGGACAAGCTCGGCAAATGGCTGACCGCATTCATCGAAACGCTGTGATGGACTCGCCGCAGAAATTCCGCAAGCTCATCACCGCCGCTCTTGCCGCTCGACGCAACGCCCACGCTCCCTATTCCGGAGTGCGCGTCGGCGCCGCCTTGCTCACCAAGAGCGGAAAGGTCTATACCGGCGCGAACATGGAGAACGTCAGCTACGGCCTGACAATCTGCGCCGAGCGAATTGCCATCGGCAAAGCGGTCAGCGAAGGCCATCGCAAGTTTCAGGCGATCGCCATTATCGCCCCCTGTTCCAACCCGAGTCCATGTGGCGCGTGCCGGCAGGTGTTGGCCGAGTTTGGCGAATGCATCGTCATCTGCGCCGACGCGCGCAACATGCGCCGGGTCCGCATTCACCTGCTCTCGGAATTGCTTCCCCGCGCCTTCCACCTGTGATAAGTAAGCAGGTGCTGGGAATGGATCATGGCTGGTGATCTGAAGGCGCTCGGATCAGGCGCTGGCAAAGCACGCAAGGCTGGTGCCATCGGCATCGGCCGTGCCGCGCCCGGCGTTCGTTGCAGAATCGTCACACAATACTAGCGCCCCTTGGATGTGGGGCAATACCAAACGCGACTGCGAAACTCATCGCGCAAGCAAACCGTCATCAATCAGGTAACATACCGTTCTTCGGTCAAGTACCTATTCATGTGGTCGTTAAGAAGGGTGACAATGGTTTTTTTGCCGCCGGGTTTCCTTGCTTCTTCCAATGCAAAATGAACGTTTGCCCCGGAAGAAACGCCGCAATACAGGCCCTCCTCCCTCCACAATCTATGCGTCATCGCCCTTGCTTCGGCATCGGTAATTCTTACCAGAACGTCAATCAACCCTTTCTGTTTGAGCATCGCGGAGACAATGCCGCCCTTGGTTTCACTGACAGGAAAATCCATTCCCGTATACCAGAGTTCTTTTGAGCTCGCCGGCTGAATCCCGATTACTTTTACCTTTGGGATTTCCTTTTTCAATATCTCGGCAACTCCCGCCAGGCTGCCACCCGTGCCTATCGATTGCACGAACACATCTACCTTGCCGTCGGTTTGCTCGAGAATTTCCCTGGCGGTAACATGATGAGCCCGCACATTGTCTTTGTTGCTGAATTGGCGGGCCCACCAAATCTTGTCAGGATTCGCCCTTTCGTCTTCAAGACACAACTGCCTGCCGGGAAGTTCAACTTCGGAGCCGGCGACACTTCTTTCTTTGAGACCTTCAATATCCTTCGGCTCCATCAACCGGACTTCAGCGCCTACGTTATGCATCATTTTCGTTTTTTCCGCGCCAGCTTTGCCCGGCATGGTCTCATAGATGCGGACCTTGTACCCCTTCAATGTTCCGATCGATGACAATCCAAAGCCTGTGTTGCCGGTGCTCGACTCTATAATGGTGTATCCCGGCTTCAGCTTTCCTTCCTTTTCCGCCTGCTCGATCATCTCAAGGGCGATTCTGTCTTTGAGGCTCCCGGAAGGATTCATATACTCCAGTTTCACCAGAATCTCCGAGGCCATGCCCGCGCAAATTCTGTTCAGTCTTACCATCGGCGTGTTTCCAATCAACTCCAACACGCTGTTATGAATTTTCATATTTCTCATCACACCTCGTATTCTAAGCCCCGAGCCGAATGAATCGGGAACGTAAGAACGGCGAAAAGGCCAACTGTCCAATCCTCATTCCAGTTCCAAGCCAAGCCCCATTTTCTTCGCTAGATCGAGATAATATCTGCCTGTGGCGACATCAAAAACAGCCATTCCCATAGGATTAAACATGATGGCTTCAGCCTTCGGATAGCCCGCCAGGCAGTTATTGCAGACTACATCCACTATCGATTTGGCATCCTCTTCCTTTAGCCCTCTTTCTTTATGCATTATCTCGATGTCTGTCTTTTCGCGGCAGACTTCCACCCAATCATCAACAATGATCGCCTTGGTGTGGTCCAGGATGCTCACTTTGTAATCCCTTAACGAACAGTTCAACTGTAGAGAGCCTGCTTTGGGTTTTTCATCGACGTATGGAGCCTTGGACACAGTGCAGGTAATGAAGATATCCGCATCTCTATACGCTTCCTGCCAGCTTTGCGCGACGATGGTCTTGCCTTTATAGGGACCCGTAATAGTCTCGGGTTTAATCTCCCGCAGATCATACAAGTAGATCTTCGCAATCTTATCCTTCAGGATGTCGGTGACCATTTTGTAATGGTTCTGGCCGATCGGACCCCAACCGATGATTGAAACAACAATATTGTTCATGGGCCTGGCTTTCAGAAAATGCCGAATCATCAAGCCGGAGACTGAAGCGGTGCGAACAACACTTAACAATGCGGTATTGATGATGCAAACCGGGGCGCCCGTATCGGCGTTATTCAGAATTACAACGCTGTGCGCTCGGGGCAGTCCGTGGTTGATGTTATCGGGAAAACTTGCGATCCATTTAATGCCGGCCAGATTAATCTTGCCGCCCACAAATGCGATCAGCGCGATAATCCTGTTGGTCAGGTCCCGATATCGCAGGTAAGGTTTAACCGGTTGGACAAAGTCCTTGTTATGGAGACAATGAACGGCTTGCTCGATATTATCTATTGTCGCGTTCCAATTGTGTCCGATTTTCGTCAGGTCTTTTTCATTCAAATATAACATGGTAATATTCTCCGGTGGTTTATTTGGTTACTGGACTGTTTGACAAGGTTCTTGCTATTCCCCGATTAAGAAAATTCTCTTAAATGCCATGTTCTATGGACTAACACTACACGCGGCTCGAAAAAACGAGGTCACGTCAAAATGGCTGAAACAGCGAGCTTCCTCATGCGGATGAAATTCTGCCAGCGCTGGTTCCCTATGGCCTTCTTGATCG
This sequence comes from Verrucomicrobiia bacterium, assembly GCA_050013395.1. Lineage (GTDB taxonomy): Bacteria > Verrucomicrobiota > Verrucomicrobiia > Palsa-1439 > Palsa-1439 > JBEKZD01. Next base: position 5,413 of record JBEKFI010000036.1, read on the forward strand.
TTCCCCGTCTCAACTTCAACGGGGTAAAAGAAAGAGGCACCCTGACCGACACCATGTGGATGGTTTCCGCTCCCGCGTCGCTTAAAGTCAGTGTAACGAGGAAAGCTCCCTCACTCGTGTAGGTTGAAAACTCATAGCCATTATCAGTTTTCTTAACAATCATAAATGACAGGAATTCGCTTCTACCGCCGGGGCGAGCGCGAAGAACCGATTCTCGTTCTAGTTCACGGGAGCAGGCTATGCCAGGTGCGCGGCCAGGGTCAAGCACGATTTCTGGAGGTCTGGGACACCGGTTGCGAAACTGGCGCGGGAGTACGGATTGACGAAGGGAACCATATATAGGCGCATCAAGTACTTTCGTCGCCTATATCCGAAGAAATTTCCCCATCGGTTCGTGCGCCATCGAAGGGGTGGCAACGTTGACCGGACCACTGTTTTCGAGCCAGGGTTTGTGTTAGTCCGAGGCTGTTGTTGATGTTACACCAAGGTTCTGGGTTTGTCCATCTTCCACCACTCCCGCATCCAAGGACCACTTGGCATCTTCGTATCCTCCTTATCGTGTTTCCGTGTTCGGAGACTCCTTCACGCCCCCGCCGAATGTGGCATTGCGATAATCTCATTGACCAGCGCGACATAGTCGTGATGGCGCGACTCGGGGTACTTGCGTTGATACGGAATCAAGAACGAGTCGCGGAGATATCGCGCAGGTGAGGCAACTGTTGCGGATTTCAAGCGGCGGCTCCCTCCACGATTTTGATCTCGTCTGCCGTCAGGCCGTAAAGCTCATAGACCAGCGCGTCAATCTGGCCGTCCAACCCGGCGCATTTGTTGCCGCAAAAATCCCGGTCCGCGTCGCTCTGTGCGGCTGCGAGTTGCTTTTTTGCCGCCAGCATCCCCTTGCACAGCGTTGCCAAAGCATTTGCTTTTGGCATTGAGGCCTGCAAAACCGGGAAGGGGATCGTGTCGAGCTTCGATGCCTTGACCTGTGGAATGACTCGGGATTCTCCCTGGTTCGCTTCGCGGTAAAGGAAAAGGAACAGCTTGGACTGCATCGCCGCCATAAATGCCCACGGGCACAAACCTGGCTTCAACGAAAAAACGTACATCGCGTCGGTTACAAACAAGTTGTCGTGCTCGTCGAAGATCATTTCGATGGTTTTCGTCGTCGTAAGCCCGATGAACTTCGGCGACTCGAAAATCTGCCGGTCTCTTGGGCGGTGCAATGCCCACCAAGGGTGTTTCCCCTCCTGAACTTCACGGCAAGTGTTCAAATGCCGGTGGTCTTCAAGGAACTTAAAGACGTTGGGGAACTTCCGAACTGGTGTGTCTCTGCCGGTGTAGATGATGAACTGGTCCGGCTTCCAAGACCCATACCGTTTAATCTGCGGGCCGCTCAAGCTGAGCCGCAAAATGTCTTTTTCCAGTTTCTTCTTCTTGGCTTCCGCAACACTGATTACGTGCGCGGAGGCCACGTCAGGGCTGACACCGCGTTGAATGGAGCCATTGACCGATTCTGAAAGTGGCGGAAGTGATCCGCGCAACTTGGTCAGTAGAGCCGTCGTTTCCGATGCCGATACAAAAAACGTGCGGTGTGGGTCGGCTTCGACCAAGCTCTTCCAGTCAGACCAAGGCTTGGTCGTAAGAGCAAGCAGAGCCGATGGCCGTTTCTGCAATTCCAAATCGGAAAGGTTGCCAACCACAAAGCCAGCCTTCTTGTTGTCACCGGTTATGAAGACCGTTGAGGTGTTCAAGACTTTCGTTCCGAAGATTCCTTGCCCGAAACTGACCAGATGCGTTAGCCCCTGCTTCAAAAGGAGTTCACGGGTAGGCTTCGCATCAACCTGATTCAAGAGGGTGCTTGGGACAATGAACCCAATCACCCCCGGCGGCTTTACGCAGCGAATGGCGCGGTCGATGAAATAGATGTAAGAGTCTATCATGCGCGAGATGACGCGCTCGAAGTGGTGCCGCAAGTATTCCAGCGCGATGTCAGTAAACTCGGCACCCCAAGGTGGATTCCCGACAACTACATCAAAGCCCCCGCGCTTCATAATCTCCGGGAAGCGTTGCTCATAATCCATTGGATTGAGTTTCTTTTCTTCCACCGGCTCAAAAAGTTGACCGGTCAGAATGTCGGTCCCGATAAGGGAGTTTCCGCAGACGATGTTCTTGTTGAGTGTCGGCAAGAGCGTTTCGTGGAACTCCAACTGGTAATCGTGGGCGCTGGCAGTGGTTTCCTCCTCCAGCAGTTTCAGGTAAAGGGACAGTTGCGCCACTTCCACGGCTTGGTGGTCAATGTCCACGCCGTAGATGTTGTTGAGCAGGATTTCCCGCCGCTGTTTCAACGAGAGATGCCACGCGCCGTTATCGTCTGGCACGCAACCGGCTTTCTTCGCCTTGTCCGGGTTGGCATTGAACCAGTCGCGGTGGTAGTGCAACAGCAGGTCAAACACGCCCAGCAAAAACGAGCCGCTGCCGCAAGCGATGTCCGCGAAGCGCATTTCGGCAATCTGCGCGGGCGTCTTGCCTTCAATCAGTTTGCCGACGGTGTTCTCGACGATGTAGCGGACGATGTGGTCCGGCGTGTAATAGACGCCGCCGGCCTTGCGCACTTCGGGCTTTTCCTCGACGCGGGCACGTTTGTCGGTGGTGACAATGACGTTGCCGAGAAACCGCTCGTAAATGCTGCCGAGAATGTGGATCGGGATTTTGTCGAAATCGTAAGAGCTATACGGGTCGGAAAGCCAGTGGCAAACATCCACGAAAATTCCGTCGTCCACTTGGAAATCCGGACTGTCGAGCCGGTCGTGGTGCCTGAAGACGACGCCGTTGTAAATGCCGTTCAGCCGGCGGGACGCGGCCACGAAATCATTCCACGCGCTTCCGCGTCGCCCAAAACTGGCGACGCTTTCCTTGGTTTCGATGAGCTTGTCTTCGAGGAAGCGCAGGAACACGAGGCGGTCAAGTGTGCGCTGGGTGATCTCGGTGAGCGTTTCGCCGTCAAGACCGGGATTGCGGTTCTTGAAGGCGCGAGCGAGCGTGCCGCGGTAGGTGTCCAGTTCCTGCAAAAAGGCATCGCCAATCGGCTGTTCGCCGGTGTCGCGTTGAGCGGCTTTACCGCGTTTGCTGGGGAGGGATTCGGCGAACGTTTCCAGCGAGCCGTCAGCGACCGCATCGCGGGACAGCAGGTGGAAGATTTCCCGAAACTTGGCCGCGTCCGCGTAGTCGGCGTAGTCGTAGAGGCGGACCACTTTCTTCGTGGCGGTGTCGATTTTCGGCTTGTAGCGGCTGTCGAGGACGGCCAGTTGCCGGAAATTGGTCAGGACGGCGAGGGGCGTGCCCGCGTTCGCTCCGTAGCGAATGGTCTGGAAGCAGTTGTCGGGCGTAGCGATTTCGCCAGCGGGCTTCTTGGCCTCGGCGAAGAAACGCACGTTGTCCCTCCGGAAATGCGGCGCGACGTAGAAGGCGTAGTCCGCCCTGCGCTCGGATGCGCCCATTGCCACGCCCCGTTCAAGCTTCACTTCCTGCTGGAAGGGATTCTTTTGCAGGTCGTGGTACACGTCCCAGCCAAGGGCGAAGAAAAACTTGTTGATGAAGTCGTTGCGGGCCTCCTGCTCTTGATACGCCGGGGAGATGAAGTTGGCTTCGTTGGCCCGGAAGTCCGCGGCCAGTTTTTTGATTGCGGCGAAGGCTTCCTCGAAAGTCGTTGGCATTGCGCGCAGAGTAGCAAGGGACGGCACCGCTCGGCAAGCGCGGCGAAGGCACGCCGTCACGGCCCTGTATCCAGAGCTTCGACGTACCCCGCCCTCAGGCGGGGCAAGCACGCGCATCCGCCCCTGCGCTCAGCCCGACCAAAACTGGTATCTGGAGTTTGCGGACAACCGATCGCATATCGAGAAACAAAATCACACCTCGCGAATGCACTGCCGACGCCTTACAAGAGTGACCAACGCATTCAGTAAGAGACTGGATAATTTTGAGGTTGCGGTCGCACTGAATTTCGCGTATTATAATTTTGTGAAAACGCACGGGTGCGCTTAAGATGACGCCTGCGATGGCAGGGCACCCCCTGCGGGTCACGATGGCGGTCTAGGTGCGGCTAAGAAAGTAGATTTTGCGAAACGAAGCCAAATTTGCCGGCAGGAAGAATCGTCATTGTGGCGGCGCCCTGTCGTCATAACAGGTTGACTGTCAACGTGTTGAGTAATCCACCTCGGGTTGAGCTCCTGACAGGCCAGCCCCGGGGCCGGGGTTTCCCGCCTGTTCCTATCTTGCTTGGCGCGCCACTTGCGCACGGTGGTCAACGCACAGCCCAGCGCTCGGGCGATCTGGACGTTCGACCACTGTGGGTGTTGATAAGCGGCCAACAAGATTCTGGCGCCCAGGACTTCAGCGTAGGGGGCTTTGCGCAATCGAGACAAATGCTGGAGTTGGCTCAACTCCTCTGCTGTGAGGCGCACAACATCTCTGGGTTTGGGTCCCCGTGGCATGGCTTCCACCTCCTTGGTTGAATAGCCGTGCCCAATGTAGTCACTGTTTCCTCTCGCGCAAAACCGGTCACGAACTTATTGTCAGGCGTGCTAGCGCAATGCCGGCAGAACCACAAGCCACAACAAAAGCGCGACCAGTCCGGCAATCGCTTGAAAGGAAGTTTGTAATTGTCAAGAAACCGTGTATAAAATACTAGCAGACATTGGAGGGAGTGGCCTGTTTTCTTCCGTGGTTTGGAAAACTCATGCTTTTCCAGTCGTCGAGAAATTTCCCCGGATGTCGCGAGGAGTCAGAATGAACACAAACCTCAACACGATCACCGTCACGCTGGACGATGGCAACCAGATTCGCTGCGCCGCTGGCACGTCCGTCCGTGACATCCTGCCCCAGCACCGCTCGCCGGAGGGACTCGATTACCTAGGCGCGCTGGTCAACAACGATGCGGTCTCCCTATCTTACCCGCTGGAGGTGGACAGCAACGTCACGCTACTGACCCGGGGCGACTCGCACGGCTACCAAATCTACCGCAGATCACTGTGGTTCCTGCTGGCCAAGACGGTCAAGGAACTGTTCCCCGATGCGCGTTTCGCAGTCGAGCACTCACTGGGCACCGGCGTTTTCTGCAGCTTCGAGATGGGTGGCAAGGCCGGCATCTCCGAGGAGCAGTTGCAGAGTATCGACCGCCACATGCGGGCGATGGTCGAGCGCGACGTCCCCATCGAGCGGCGTAAGATCGCCTTCACCGAGGCTGTCCGGCGGTTCGAACAGGAGGAACAGTGGGACAAGTACAACCTGCTGCGGTTCCGGAACCCGCCCAAGATCACCACGTATTGGTGCGAGAATTTTTCCGATCTCGCTCACGGACCGCTGGTGTCGAGCACCGGAGTGCTGGCCCTGTTCAAGCTGATTTCGTATCCGCCGGGCTTCGTGCTGCAAATCCCCGAGCAAGAGAACCCGAAAGAGTTGCCCCCATTCGAACCGCAGCCGCACCTGTTCCAGATTTTCAAGGAACACAAGGAATGGGGCCGCATCCTCGGGGTCAACACGGTGGGCCGGCTGAACGAGATCATAGCCAACCGGGAGATCAGCGATTTCATCAAGATCGCCGAGGCTTTCCACGAGAAGAAGATCGCGCAGATCGCCGACCACATCTATGAACAACGGAATCAGATCAAATGGGCCCTGTTCGCCGGGCCATCCTCCTCGGGAAAGACCACGGTCGTCAAGAGGCTGGCTGTGCAATTGCGCGTCAACGGCCTCCGGCCGGTGACCGTCTCGGTGGACAATTATTTCGTCAATCGCGAGCAGACACCGCTGGACGAGAATGGCAAGCCCGATTTCGAGAACATCGAGACCGTGGATCTCTCTCTTTTCCACGAACACCTGATACGGCTGGAAAAGGGGGAGGAGGTGGAACTCCCTAGTTTTAATTTCGAGAAGGGCTGCCGAGAATACCGTGGCCAGAAGCTGCGGATCGAACCTGATCAGATCGTCTTAATCGAGGGCATTCACGGGCTGAACCCGAGACTGACCCAGCCCGTCCCGTCTTCGCATAAATTAAGGGTCTACATCAGCGCCCTGACCCAGTTGAACCTGGATTCGAACAACCGCATCTCTACGACGGACAACCGCCTGGTGCGACGGTTGGTCCGCGACAACAACTACCGGGGCAACTCGGCCCTGACAACGTTGAACATGTGGCCACGCGTACTTCGCGGCGAGAAGACGTGGATATTCCCCTACCAACAGGAAGCCGACATTGCGTTCAATTCGGCACTGGACTACGAGCTGGCGGTCCTCAAGCCGTTCGTCGAGCCGCTGCTGGCCGAGGTCAAACCGCATCACCCGCAGTACGCGGAGGCGCGGCGCCTGCTGGACTTCATGTCCAGCTTCCTCAGCATCTCCGATCACCTTGTGCCGCCGACTTCGATCCTGCGCGAGTTCATTGGGCGCAGTAGTTTCCGTTACTGAGGGAAACAAATGGAGTCAGGCCCTATGACATGTAAGAGCTCTCACGCGCCAATACGGCCTGAGTTCCGCGTCAAGTCCCCTCACCTGGGTAGTGGTCGGGAGAGCCGGTGGGCCACTGCGCCGCCTGTCTGTCTTGATCTTTTGTGCGGGCGGACTCAACATGTGCGCACTGTGCACGGAGCGACCGGAAGCGTTTCCCATGAATGAATCGATCTCGACCGCGTTCGTCCGCGCCATTCCGAAGACCGACCTGCACCTACACTTGGACGGCTCGCTGCGCATCCCGACGTTGATTGAGCTGGCGAAGGAACATCGGATGAAGCTCCCGTCGTACACCGAGGACGGACTTCGGCGGCTCGTGTTCAAGGACAAGTACGCCAGTCTGCCCCAGTACCTGAAAGGATTCGCCTACACGTGCGCGGTGATGCAGACCGCCGAAAGCCTGGAGCGCATCGCCTATGAGTTGGCGGAGGACAATCTGGCGGAAGGTGTCCGCTATATCGAGGTGCGGTTTGCACCGCAGTTGCACATCAATGACCGACTCAGCATGGAAGAGGTCGTCGGCGCCGTCTGCCACGGCTTGGAACGCGCGCGAAAACGGCACAATCAGTCCAGAGCAGTGAACTCGGGCGCTGATGTTCCGTTTCACTTCGGCATCATCGTGTGTGCGCTGCGGTTCTTCCGGCCGGAGATGTCGCCGTACTATAGGCGGCTGTTTGAGGTGATGTCCTACGCGTCCCCGAAGCAGGTCTTCGCGGCCGCCTCGTTGGAGTTGGCGCGTGCGGCGGCGGATCTGGCGCACAATAAGGGGTTGCCCATCGTCGGATTCGACTTGGCGGGGTCCGAAGCAGGTTATCCCGCCGAGGATCACAGCCCTGCTTACCAGTATGCGCACTCCAACTTCATCAGGAAGACCGTGCACGCAGGCGAAGCGTACGGGCCGGAGTCCATTTTCCAGGCGATCACGAAGTGCTACGCCAATCGCATCGGCCAAGGGACCTGGCTGTTCGCGCACCAGATGATTCAGAACCCGAACATCCCAGATCCTGTGGCGTATACTCAGTATCTTGCCGAGTACGTTGCCAGCCAGCGCATCACAATGGAAGTATGCCTCACCAGCAACGCACAGACCCTGCCGCGGATGCGGAACATCTCGCGCCATCCGCTTCGCCAAATGCTTGATCACGAGTTGTCCGTTTCCATATGTACCGACAACCGGCTGGTGTCGAACACTACGGTTACCAACGAGTTGCTGATCGCCATCGACCAGTTGAAACTGACTCCCCGCGAACTGCGCAACGTCGTCATCGCCGGTTTCAAGGGCAGTTTCTTCCCCGGCACTTATCGCGAGAAACGCCATTTTGTGCGACAGGTCATCGATCGATATGAGGCACTAGCGTGCGAACACCTGTGATGTGTAGAAACTCATTTGCGCGCAGAGAAGTGGGGCCCTGAAACATTGAATGTCTGCACTAGCACTCCGCTATCAACCACCGGACGCCCGCGCAGTTCGAGGCGTCGCTTGAACCACGACTATCAGCCCCAAAGACTCCGCAGATCGCCGCTTGATTCACAGGGAGCACTGCACAGAATCACGGGCCGTAGAATCTGTTCGACTTCACCTCTCCTTGTTTTGAACGCCTGTGGGTGAGCGTCCATCAACCAAGTCCGCCAATTCAGCAGCCTATCCGACGGTGTTAAGAGTCAGCATTTCCGAAACGGCGTGCCGAGCGCCTTCGGCGGGCGCGAGCGGCCAACGAATCCGGCCAACACCAGAATCGTCACGAGGTACGGAAGAATCTGGATGAATTGGACAGGAATCGGTTTGTCGCCCCAAACCGCGACACCTTGGAGTCGAATCTGCACGGCGTCGGCAAAACCAAACAACAGGCATGCGAGTGCAGTCGGCAGCGGTTTCCACTTTCCGAAGATGAGCGCGGCCAACGCCATGAACCCGCGGCCTGCCGTCATGTTGCGCGAGAACGAGGACGAGAGAAAGATCGAAAGCGATGCGCCGCCCATCCCCGCCATCGCGCCGCTCACCAACACTGCGCTCCAGCGCACGCGGTTGACGCGCACGCCGGCGGCGGCGAGCGCGTCGGGATGTTCGCCGGCAAAGCTCACCCAAAGCCCGGTCGGCGTGTATTTCATCCACAGAAAACAAATCACCACGAGCACCCAACTCAAGTAAAGCGGCGCGGATTGAAACCGCTCGCCGATGGGAATCGCCGGCGTCGAGCCGGTCACGTCGTAGAGAATTTTGCAGAGAAACGGCGTCAGTCCCATCGCGAGCATGTTGATCGCCGTGCCGGCCACGATTTGATTGGCGCGCAACCGAATCACAAACAGTCCGTAAAGCGCCGCGAGTGCCAGACCGGCAGCCATTCCGCACGCCGAACCAAACCATGGTGAGTGTGCGACAAGCGTTCCCACTGCTGCGGCGAACGAACCGATCAACATCATGCCTTCAAGCGCGATGTTGATCACGCCAGAGCGTTCGCTGATCATGCCCCCAAGCGCTGCGAAGATGAGCGGAGTTGAAACGCGCAGCGTCGAGGCGAGCAGTTGCGCCGTCATAATTCACCTCGCCGTTTCATCCAACTCCACAAGCCTTCCGCCGACACGGATAGAATGATCAACGCTTGGAGAATCAGGGACACCTCGCGCGTCACGTGTTCCGTCTCCATATCCAAATCCGCCGTTCCTTTGTGCAACGCGCCGAAGAGCAACGCCGCCGCGACCACGCCTGCCGGTTGATTACGCCCGAGAAGCGCCACAGCGATGCCGATGAATCCGTACTCGGGCGAAAAGCCCATCTTGAACTTGCCGGCGTTGCCTAGAACTTCTCCCACGCCGACCAGCCCGGCAAGTCCGCCGGCCAGCGCCATCGCGAGGATTCGAATCTTGCCGGCATCGATGCCGGCTGCGCGAGCGGCGGATTCGCTTTGTCCAACGGCGCGCATTTCGTAGCCGATAACCGTTCGCCAAAGAAAAATCCAAACCAGAATCGCGGCCACGATTGACAGCGGCAAGGCCGTGCTTACCGGCGCGCCGCCGAAGATTCCGAATTGGTGGATCAGATAGCCGGTGCCGATGGGACGTGTTTCGGGATTCTGCGTATCCGGATTCTTCAGAAGATACAGCGTCACGTAACTTGCCAGCCCGGCTGCAATGAAATTGAGCATGATCGTGTTGATGACTTCGTGGCTGCCGCGTCTGGCGCGCAGCCAGCCGGGAATCGCGCCCCAGAGAGTTCCCGCCAGAAGCGCCGCCAAGCCGGCCAGCAACGGCGCCACCGGCCACGGCAATCCCGGCCACAACGCGCCGACCACGCCCACGGCGAGCGCGCCGAGCGTGAGTTGCCCTTCCGCGCCGATGTTGAACAGCCCGGCCTGAAACGCGACCGCGACCGCGAGGCCGGCGAAAATCAGCGGCGTCGTGTAAAACAACGTCATGCCAAAATCGTAGTTCGATCCGACCGCGCTCTTCCCGAGGATTTGAAGAACGTGCCACGGGCTTTCGCCCGCAAACCACGTGAAGCCGAGTCCGAGTGCCAGCCCGACAACGACGGCAAGGACAGGTTGCAGGAACTTTCTCATGACCCGGCCATCTTCAATCCCAATTCGCGTTCGGATACTTCGCCGCGGCGAAACTCCGCGACGATACGGCCTTCATACATCACCAGAATCCGGTCGGATAACGTCAGGACGTCATCAAGCTCGAAAGAAATGAGCAGAACGCCTGCGCCGTCGTCACGCACACGGACGATCCGATTGTGGATGAACTCAATCGCGCCCACATCGACCCCGCGCGTCGGCTGCGCCGCGATCAACAGGCGCGGCCTCCGTTGAAACTCGCGCGCGACGACGAGCTTTTGCTGGTTGCCGCCGGAAAGGTTTCCTGCCGGAACCGTCAACTCGCGCGGTCGAACATCGTACTCCTCGATGGCCAGCGAAGCCGCTGCCTGCAGCTTCCTCGACGAGAGGAAGCCGGCACGGCTGAAGGCCGGACTTCGTTGCAGGCCCAACAGGAAATTCTCGCTGACCGGTCGTTCCAACAATAGTCCTTCCTGCTGCCGATCTTCCGGGATGACAGCCACACCGAGATCGCGAATCCTCGAAGCGTGCCACGAACTCACGTCTCGACTCAGCACTGTGACCCCGCCAGAAGTTCTGCAGCGCGGATCGCGCGGATGAAGAATCGCCTGCAAGAGTTCGGATTGCCCGTTGCCTTCGACGCCGGCAATGCCGACGATTTCGCCGCGCTTCACGGAAAAGCTCACATCCGAAAGTTTGTGCCGACCTCCCGGCGCGCCGGCGAGGCTCAACCCGGCCACTTCGAGCGCCGTTTCATCGCGCGGCTGCGCGGGCGGAACGGCGATATTCAGAACCACTTTGCGACCGACCATGAGATTGGCGAGTTCTTGCGGATTGGTCTGCGCGGTCTGCAGTTCGCCGGTCACCTTGCCGGCGCGAAGCACGGTCACTCGATCAGTAACCGACATGACTTCCTTCAGCTTGTGCGTGATAAGGATGATCGTCTTGCCTTCATCGCGCAGCTTTTTCAAATGTTGGAAGAGCCCATTTGTTTCCTGCGGTGTGAGCCCCGCCGTCGGTTCGTCTAAAATCATAATCGTCGCGTTGCGATAGAGCAGCTTCAGAATCTCGACGCGTTGCTGAACGCCGACGGGAAGCCGCTCGACCGGCTGGTTCAAATCGACCGGCAACCCGTATTGCTGTGCCAACGCATCGAGCTGAGCGCGGGCTTTCTTGCGTTCGATCACTCCGAGGCGTACCGGCTCCACGCCGAGAAGAATGTTGTCGAGCGCGGAGTACGGGCCAGCGAGCATGAAGTGTTGATGAACCATCCCGATTCCCGCGGCGATGGCGTCCGCCGGCGAAGCCCAAACGCACTTCTTTTCGTGAACGAAAATCTCGCCGGCATCGGGCGCGAAGATGCCGTAGAGCATTTTCATCGCGGTAGACTTACCCGCGCCGTTCTCGCCGATGACGCCGTGGATCGTGCCGGGCTCGACGCGAAGATTTACTCCCGCGTTGGCGAGCACGCTGCCGAACTGCTTGGTCAGTCCGCGCAATTCAACCGCTGCGGTTGTCTCGGCTGGCATGATCTAGCTAGTGTCCGAGTTTGGAAACAGAGAGTCAATCCTGCTAAGAAGAGGACGCCGGAGGCTCACTGTGTTTCAGAAGCCGAGGAAGGTATTGGTCGCTTCAGCCAGCAACCGACGCCGTTCTATAAGGAAATCGTCGTACCGGTCAAGATGCCAAAGATCGCGATCGGTCGGAATGCACTGTTTCCGTAATTGTGTGTCGGACACTTCGACCTATTTCATATATGTCGCAGGTTCTTCCGCCCCGACATTTAGGTTTGTACTCGCACTCAGCACCGTGTAATTGCCGAACGTATTGATCACGTCCTCTCCTCGACCGTACTTTCGCAACAGCGACCCCGGAAAGAAGTGATGCACCTTTAACTCCGCATTGTGACCCAAGACTTTGCCATCAAGACGGAAATGATGATCGCACCAATCGCGAGCATCGTTCTCCGCAAGCATCGACAGATATGCCATCCGTCTGCCGGCCAACGACGTATTGCAGCGGGAGATCGAGCCGCTGCTGACCCGTCCGCTGGGCCGTCCCTCGAACACGCCGGTGGTCTGGTATGCCGACTTTTTGTATCAGGCGCAGAGCTGGGATCGCGCCCGCCGCGTGGTGGCCAAGGTGGAGTGGCACAAGGGCGAACTGTTCCCTTGCGTCGGGTTCATCGTGACCAATCTGGGCCGGCCAGCCAAACGGGTGGTGCGGTTCTACAACCAGCGGGGCACGGCGGAGCAGCGGATCAAGGAAGGGAAGAACGCCGTCAAATGGACCCGACTGTCCTGTCACGACTTTGTGGACAACCAGGTGCGGTTGCAACTGTTCGTGTTGGCGTACAACCTGGGCAACCTCCTGCGGCAAGCGGTCTTGCCACGAGCGGTGTGTCACTGGACGTTGACGACGTTGCGGGAGAAACTGATCAAGATCGGGGCGAAGGTCGTGCGCCATGCTCGGCAGGTGATCTTCCAAATGGCGGAGGTGGCGATCCCGCGGGAACTGTTCCGGGCCATTCTGGAAGGGATTGGGCAGCTGAGGCTGCTCACACCGGTGCTTGGTTGACGCCCGCAGGGCGGAAATCGCGGGAAGGAGAGGTGCTGGGAGGCGGCGCTCTGTCTGCGTTCGGTCGAAAATCGGTGCTGAACGCGATCGAGGGCAGAAGCCATCTCCCCCGGAGTCAGGAATCCAGTATTGGAGCCGCAAAAAAGGCTTGGTGGCACTGTCAGAGATGATACTATGTTGGTCAATGAGACTGAATGGCCCGGATGGTCGCGGGGCGTAGGTCATATGGGAAATGTCGGTGAATAAGGCGCGGCGGGCACGGAGTGGTTGAGTTCTATGGTGGGAAGGCTGGGGAAATTTATGGATGCTGTGGACATGGAGAAGGTGTTGCCCATCGCGACGACGAAGGAGAGACAGATGCGGTTCGTGTGGGAAACGTTGCCGTCGACGGAATTCCTCATGAACTGGAACCAGTGCCTGAAACCCAACAGCATGTTCATCGAGGAAATCGAGGAGCAGGGGAAGTTCAGGCGGTGCGGAATCGGGGGGAGGCATTTGTAGCCGCGAATCTCGTCGCGGCCGGGGATAGCAGACCGCGAGCAGGCTCGCGGCTACTGAAGAACAATGAGACATTTGCTGACAGTCGAGCAATTGAACGCAGGGGAGATTGCCGAGGTTCTCGATCTCGCCAAGGATCTGAAAGCGGACCGCGGCAAGGAGGTCAAGGATCTGCCGCTGAAAAACCAGCACTGGGCGTTGGTTTTCAACAAAGCCAGTACGCGCACGCGCGTCAGCTTCGAGGTGGGGATTCGTGAGCTCGGCGGCTCGGCGCTTTATCTTTCGTCCGCTGAACTGCAGATGGGGCGCGGCGAATCCGTCGCTGACACCGCGCGAACGCTGTCGCGGTACATCCACGGCGTGGTCATCCGCACGTACGCCCAGCAGGACGTGGAGGTGTTTGCGCAGGTCGGTTCGATCCCGGTGATCAACGCGTTGACCGACCATGAACATCCCTGCCAAATCATGGCGGACTTGCTTACCGTGCGGGAAAAGCTTGGCAGCCTCAAGGGAAAGAAAATAGTCTTTTTCGGCGACGGCGCGTGCAACGTGTGCAACTCCTGGCTGTTTGGCGCAGCCAAGACCGGCATGGAACTGTGGATCGCCGCGCCCAAGCAGTTTCAACCCGCAGCCGCGCTGGTGAAGCGGGCCGGCGGCGGGATTCATCTGACGGAGGACGTGCGCGAGGCGGCGAAGAATGCCGATGTGCTGTACACCGATGTCTGGGTGTCGATGGGCAAGGAAGCTGAGGCAGCACAACGTCTCAAGATTCTCGCGCCCTATCAACTCAACGCGGCGGTCTTGAAACTTGCCAAGCCCAACGCGCTCGTCATGCACTGTCTGCCCGCGTATGTCGGCAAGGAAATCGCCGCCGATGTGTTCGAGTCTCATCAACAGGCCATCTTCGATCAGGCCGAAAACCGACTCCACGCTCAGAAAGCCATCCTGACGATGCTGGCGCGAGCGTGGCGCAAGTAGGCTTTCGTCGCAGCGTGAAGCCGAGCCGACTTCAACGAAGTGTTTCGACGTCCCTGCTGGGACTCGCCACCAACGCGGTTCTGGCGTGCGCGAAGCTGACCGCCGGCATCCTCGGCCATTCGTACGCGTTGATCGCCGATGGCATCGAGTCGTCCAGCGACGTGGTGGGATCGATCATCATCTGGCGCGGCGTCGCCATCGGCAATCGACCGGCCGACGCCAACCATCCATATGGTTATGTGTCCTTTTATTCCATTTGCCAATCAAATCTCATTTCTTGTAGTAGTCGGGGACAACGATTTTGCCGGCGATGATTTCGGCTTTCAATTCGTCGGCACGCTTCCGGACGGACTCGAGCAGGATCTTCTCGTTGTATTGATCGACGGAGTAATCGACACCTTTGTCGGCAAGGCCGAAGCGTTTGAGGCCGGCGGTGAACTTGCCGGCTCGAGCCTCTTGGATGACGGAGAAGACGGCGAGGTCCACGCGCTTGAGCATGCTCGTGAGGATCAAGCCCGGCTTCGTCCAGTCTTGATTCGAGTCGACGCCGATGGCGAATTTCTTCCGCTCCTCCGCGGCGTCGAACACCCCGAAGCCGGATGCGCCGGCGGCGGCGAAGACAACGTCGGCGCCGGCATCGTACTGGGCAAGCGCGAGCTCTTTGCCTTTCGGCGGATTGTTCCACGCTTCGCTCGTGACGCCGCAGTAGTTGTCGAGCACGGTGATTTGCGGGTTGATCTTCTTCGCGCCGGCTTCGTAGCCCAACTCGAAACGGTGGATGAGCGGGACATCCATGCCGCCAACGAAGCCGACTTTGCCGGTCTTGCTGGTCATGGCGGCGATTGCGCCGATGATGTACGCGCCTTCGTGTTCCTCAAACATCAGTGAGCAGACGTTGGGCGCGTCGACCTGCGCGTCGACGAGGGCAAAGTGTGTTTTAGGAAAATGCGCGGCGATTTTCTGAATGGCTTCCTTTTGTCCGAAGCCGATGCCGATGATCAGGTCGAAGTCCTTTTGCGCGAAGGCGCGCATGAGCGGCTCGAACGCGTTGTCGTCGCTGGCTTCAACGTACTTCAGGTAAATCCCCAGCTTCTTCTTCGCCTCGGTCGCTCCTTCGTAGGCCGAAGCATTAAAGGATTTGTCGTCCTTACCGCCGCGATCCAAGACCAAGCCAACCTTGAATTCTGCCAAGGCCGGATGCCATGAGCACAAGATTGCCACTGTAGCAGCCAGCAGAAACTTCTTGGAGAGCCGTTGCATGATTCCCCTTTTTAGACCCAGAGCGCTGCACCGTCAAGGTGCTGATGTGGCTCGACAGATGTCGAGGTCTCCGAGTCGGTGCCGCGTCTCCACCTGGAAGGCTTCCAGCGCGTCAGTCTCAGAGCGGGGGAGAAAGAGCCGGTCACCTTCAGGCTGCGCCTGCATCAGTTGGTTCCTTTCGATGATAAAAGCCAGCCATTCGACGAACCCGGTGGCTTCAAGATTCCCGGCGGCGGCGGGCAACCCGGTGACCCGCACGCCGGCACAATCGGCACGATGCTGAGAGTCGAAGCGTGCTGGTAATCCACGACAGCGCGTGGCGCATCTCAAACCGGCCCGGCTGGGAGGGCCAATCACAGACTGCCGGCAGCGTCTCAGCCGCTGCGGGGGGCCGCATCCGCACGAAAAGCGTAGGTTTCAGGTTTACCGGCGAAGCACAGTCCCATGTAGGCGCCCTTGACGTCGTCGTAAGCAATACCCGCCAGCGCCAGCGCGACCTTCTCGGCGGTGATCGGCAAGGTCTTGAGCCGCAAGCCGACCGCGTCCTCGACGGCGTTGGCGACCATCGCGGCGGCGGGGATCATGGTGTGCTCGGCAATCCCTCTCGCCCCAAACGGGCCGTCCGGCTGCGCCACCTCCACGATGATCGGGACGATTTCCGCCGGCACGTCCATCGCAGTCGGGATTTTGTAGTCCGTGAAGTTGGCATTCAATAGTTTCCCCTTCCGGTCGTACCGGATGTCTTCGTAGAGCGCCGTCGCCAACCCTTGCACCATCCCGCCGACGATCTGGCTGCGGACCAGCTCCGGATGAATCGCCTTGCCGGCGTCCACGGCGAGCGTCGCCTTGAGCACGCGCATCTTGCCGGTCTGCTTGTCGATCTCCAACATCACCGCCGCGGCGCCGACCGTGTAGTGCACGTTCGGATGTCCGCCCTGACTCGTCTCGGGATCGCTCAGGGCCGAAGTGAACTCCGGCATGAACACCCCGCTGCCGAGAATCGGACCGCCGATGAAGTTTCCGTGCGGTGTCTGGATGCCGCTGATGACGAAGTCCCGCAACGGCAGCGCGAAGTCCGGGCGTGCCCGGCATTTGACCTTCTCGTCTTCGAGGTACAGCGTGTCGCCCGCCAAACCCAACGCGCGCTCGACGACCGCGAACATTTTCCCGCGCATGTCGAGCGCGGCGGCTTGGACGGCGTTGCCGCAGCCCCAGGTCACGTGCGAGCCGACGGTCTGCCACTCGTAGGCGGTGCGGTCGGTGTCGGGCGACTCGATCCGGATCTTCTCGACCGGCACCGTCAGGACCTCGGCGGCGATTTGCGCCATGACCGTCAGGTAACCCTGGCCGATTTCCATGCCGGACACGCTGACGTTCAAGCTGCCGTCTTCGTTGAACTTTATGAACGCTGCCGACGCGGCGTTGGGCGGCATCGCCGGCGCCTTCCAGAAACAGGCGAAGCCTTTGCCGATGGCCTTGCGCGAATCTGGTGAGGCCTCCTTCTTGCCCCAGCCGATTTCCGCGGCGACGCGGTCGATCGCCTCGTGCAGACCGCTCGGGTTCATCTTCGCGCCATAGGCCAGCGTGTCGCCTTCGCGGATCGCGTTTCGCCGGCGAAACTCGACAGGGTCGATGCCGAGCTTCTGCGCCAACCGGGTCATGTGCGATTCCAGCCCGAAATGAAACTCCGAATAACCAAACCCCCGGTACGGCCCGCCCGGCGGCAGGTTCGTGTAAACACAGACCGAATCGATTTTCACGTTCGGAATCCGGTACGGCCCGGTCGCGGACAGACCGACGGCGTTGACCACGTTCGCGCCGTACTCGACGTAGCCGCCGGCATCCCAATGCAGCGTGTGCTCGATGTCCGTGAGGGTGCCGTCCTTTTTCGCGCCGAGTTTGATGCGGGCGATCACGCCTTGCCGCTGGTAGGTGTTGTAGAACTCCTGCGCCCGTGACCAGCGCACCTTCACCGGCTGTCCTTTGACCATCACCGCCAGCGCCGCACCGATGATTTCCATCGACACGCCTGCCTTGCCGCCGAACCCGCCGCCGATGTACGGCGTTACCACCCGGATGTCCTTGTGCGACAACCCCAGTGGCGCCAGCGCCTGCGCGAAGACGTGCCGCTGCGTGTACGGCGATTGCGATGCCGACCAGAGCGTCAACCGCCCGGACAAATCGTAAAGGCCGACGATCACGTGGGGCTCGATCGCGCAGTGCGCGTAGCGCGGCACCGTGTAGGTGTCTTCAAAAACGACGTCGGCTTCGCGGAAGCCCTGCTCGACGTCGCCTTTCCGCGTCTTGCGCCAGTGCGCGATGTTCGTGCCGGCCCGCGGGAAAAACCACGGACAATGCGTGTAGTTGCCCAGGTCCGGATGCACCAGCACTGCGTTCTCCCGCAGCGCCTGCTCCAGATCGAGGACCGGCTCGAGTTCCCGGTAAACAACCTTCACCAGTCTCGCAGCGCGCTTGGCCGTTTGCGGGTCGCGCGCGACCACTGCAGCAACCTGCTCGCCGACGAACCGCACCCGGTCGGTCGGGAAAATAAACCGGTCCTGCATGTACAACCCGAACCGGTAGGGGAATTCCTTTCCCGTAACCACGCGGACGACGCCGGGAACTTTCTCCGCCGCGGACCTGTCGATGCGCTCGATCAGCGCGTGGGCGAACGGGCTTTCCACAATCTCGGCATGCAGCAGGTTCGGACCGAACGGGATGTCATCCACGTAGGTGGCGGCCCCGGTGACTTTCTCCAATCCGTCGATGCGGCGGGGCGATGTGCCCACGAATTTGAGCGGTGTCATGCGCGCTGCCTCGCTTTCTGACCGGCGGCGACGATGGCCGCGACGATCGGTTGGTAGCCCGTGCACCGGCACAGGTTGCCGGCAATCGCTTCCTTGGCTTCTTCCTCGGACGGCGACGGCTGCTTCGCAAGCAGTTCGGTGGCCGACAACACCATGCCCGGCGCGCAGAAACCGCACTGGAAGGAATTGTGCTCGAGCAGCGACTGCTGCAGCGGCGTCAACCCGTCGCGGCTCAGCCCCTCGACCGTCGTGATCTCATGGCCGTCGGCCTCGATGGCGAGGATCAGGCAGGATCGCACCGTTTTGCCGTCCAACAGCACCGTGCAGGCGCCGCAGTCGCCTCGTTCGCAGCCGATCTTCGGGCTGGTGACGCCGAGCTTCTCGCGGAGCACGTCGAGAAGGATTTCGTTCGGCGCCACCTCGACCCGGCGCGTCTCGCCGTTGAGGGTCACCGTCACGGTTGTTTTCATCGCCACCTCCTAGATTAAACTCGTCCCGTACGCCGGGCCATTGCCGGCCAGCCGCGCCGCAGCGGCGCGCAAACCGCGTTCCAGCATCACGCCGACCATCTGCATCCGGTATTCCTTCGTGGCACGGATGTCGGTGATCGGCGCAATCTCCTCCGGCAACAGCGCCACCGCCTGACCGAGCAGCGTTTCCGACAACGGCTGGCCGTCCAGCACCGCTTCGATCTTCGTTCCGCGCACTGGCCGGGGGGCGACCGCGCCGAACGATACCCGGTAGTGATTGCCGGCCAGCGCCAGCACCGTGACGCTGGCTTGCGCGAGGTCTTCACCATCGTACCGGCGCAATTTGACAAAGCAGGCGCCGTGTTTCTGCCGTGGCAGCGGCACCGCCACACCGGTCGCGATCTCGCCGCGCTTCAACACCGTTTTGCGCGGCCCGACAAACCAGTCGCCCAGTGGGACGCGGCGCCGGCCGGCCGGGCCGGCGACCAGCATCGCCGCGTCGTAAACCTGGAGGATCGGCCCGCTGTCGCAGCACGGCACCGCCGAGCAAAGATTGCCGACCATCGTGGCGCGGTTGCGGATGCCCACCGACGCCAGCCAGCCGGTCATCTCGCGGATCACGGGGAACTTTTTCACGATGACCGGCGAATCGCGCAGATCGCTGAAGGTGACCAGCGCGCCGATGGTGAGCACGCCGTTCTTGAATTCGATCTTGCCGAGGCCGGAAAGTCCTTTGATGTCGACGACAACATCCGGCGCGATGACGTTCTCGGCGATCAGACTGATCAGGTCAGTGCCGCCGGCCAGCACACGGGCGCGCGTGCCGTACCGGGCGAGTGTCTTGACTGTCTCGCGCAGCGTGCCGGGCTTCAGGTAGTCGAACTGGTGGGCGATGGCCATGGCAGTTACCTCAGCGCGGCGGCAGCAGTGCCACGATGCGGCACATCGCAGACTCCATTTCGATGCCACGCAACGGGAAGCAACCGATCCAGCAACGCTGATTGCTGACCTTGTCGATTTCTCCGCCGAGATTCTCGGCATGCACGAGTTTCTTCGGGAACAGTTTCAGGTGCATGACCTGGTAATAATCGTCGAGCGGAAACATCTCGTCCCAATTCTTGCCGTGCTTGGCTTTGAGTTTCTTCTCGGCTTCGGCGAATCGGGCGGGGTGCCAGTTGCGGATGATCGTGTTCATCGGATGGTCGGCGCTGCCGCAGTCGACGCCAATCCATTTAAGCTTCACGTCGAGCGCCCACTGGTGGAAACCGGGACCCGGGCCGGGATGCTTCACGAAATAGCGCACCTCGTCTGATTGCTTTTGATCCCAAGCGTACCGGTGATAGCCGGTATTGATGATGAGGATGTCGCCTTTTTTGACCTCGACGTTCTTGGTGATCATCTCCGGCGAGTAGAGGTCGTAGTCGCCGACTTCCTTGGAAATGTCGGCCACGACGCCCGGGCCAATCCATTCTTCCAGCGGGACCTGGCCGATGGCGCGGCCGCTGGCGTGAAAATGAATCTCGCCGTCCATGTGCGTGCCGACGTGGTTGCTGGTCGTGATGATCTGGCCGTTGGCGCCCTGTCCCATGTGCGCGCCGGCGATGCGCTTGAAGTACTGGATGCCCAGCGGCATATAGCTCGGCCAGGGCGGCGTGTGAATGCTCAGTGGCTGCGTCAGGTCAAAGACCCGGACCTTGTCCATGAATTGCAGGAATCGTGTCGTGTTCATCGTTGTCTCCTCATCTTTTTCTCAAGCTGCCCGCCAGGCGGGCAAACGCCTTCTGAAATGGCTCGACCGGCGCGTTCAATACACCGGCACCGATTTGACCGACGCCGGGTTCCTTGTGGGCCACGCCGGTGTCGATGAATGGCAGGATGTTCTTCTCGATAACCTTGACGACATCGATGCCGGTCGGCGTGCCGCGGAAATTCAGATACGGAATCTGGTACCGATCGTTCTCGGCGGCGGTGATTTCGTACATCTGCCGCGTGTACCGGATGGCGTCCTCGCTGCGGCCGCCAACAAACTGGACGATTGCCGGCGCCGCCGCGATGGCGAACCCGCCGAGGCCGTTGGTCTC
>JBEKFI010000037.1:0-24870 GCA_050013395.1 Verrucomicrobiia bacterium
CCTGACCCGCCTGCGCCGAGGCTTCGGCGGGCAGGCCCTCTCCCTTGGAAAGGGAGAGGGGAAATCTCCTCGCCCCGCATGCGGGGAGAGGATCAAGGTGAGGGGCAGTTCGTTGCGCAGAACTTCATGAATAAGTCAGGCTAATCAGGTAGAGAAACACGATTGCTGTCAGTGTCAGCGACATCAACGCGCCGCAGTAAGCGAGTCTGAAGCCCCACCAAAGATGTCGCGCCGCCGGATTCCATTCGCCGCCGAGCGCAGACTTAGCTTGGACTCCCCGGCTGATGGCGACTGCGGCAAGAACCACACTCAAGCCCGGCACAAGGACCGCCAGCAAGAAACTCGACAAGCCCCACCGAACACAACTGACCGACTTTTTAATGCCCCGGATTTTGTCCATTGCTTTGCTGGAAGCGCTGCTGTTGTTTGTGATCAATCCGCCGCAGTTCCTGTCGGAGTTGATGAATCACATTGCCATTGACGACGACCATCACGGCCAGTATTGCCACGAGTGTCACGACCACCAACGTTGCTGAACCCCGTTCGTTTCTCATGGTTTCGCTCCCGTGACCGCTTGGAAAGTGAACAAGGGCCGCATGAGCACTTGCTTCTGCCCGCTGGCCAATTCCAGTTCCCAACGCCACGCGGTCACACGTTGCCGCGTTTCCAGTTGCATCGCCGATGATTTCACGCCCCGCAGGGCCGCGATCCGTTGGCCGTCCGCTGACTGCCGCCAAAGGATGCCATCGGAAACCATGTAAACGACTTCGCCGCCATGCTGCGGAATGAAGAATTGATCGGCGGTAACGCGAATCGGCCCGGTGGCGGCGCGAACGTCGTTGCGCCAGCGTTCGCCGGCGCTGAGGGTGCGCGCGATGTCGTCGGCATTCCGGCGCAGATTATTGGAACCGCGCACGAAACGATGGTAGGCGGGATATGCCACGGTGAGAATGACGGTCAGACACGCGATGTAAGTGAGCACCTCGATCAACGTGTAGCCGTTGCGCTGTTTCATTGTCCCACCGCCTCTCGCACGACCGGGGCGCCGTTGCGTGGACTGTCCGGTCGCCACTCAAGCCGCAATTGCTGGCCGTGCACGCTCAAAACAAATCTGCCGGGCGGCAGGTTCTTCGCAGCCTCGGCACGAATGGGGTAGGGGAGGACGCCATCGCCGAAGGCCCGCCATTCGCCCGCGCTCAAAACCTCCATTTCACCATCGACGATTTCCATCGCCACGGCGCGCCAATAATAGACGCGACACAGCCGCTGTTCCTGAGCAAACGAATAGGCCAGCGGAATCAACGTCGCCGTGAGGATCCCAAGCGCCACCACCAATTCGATGATCAAACTGCCTCGCTCGTTCTGTTCTCGTCTCACCATAGCGCCATCTCCCACACGACCCCCGTGAGCGCCTGAAATACGCCCACGGCGATCAAACCGACGATGCAGCCGTTGAGGATGACAAAGGATGTTGTGATCACCTGCGAGGCGGCTTGCTCCAGTTGATAGGCTTTGGCATCCAACGCATCGTGCCAGCCCGACAACGCCGCCATGAATCCACCGTGACCGTGCGCCGCATTCGTGAGACGCCATCGAAACTCGCCGGTCTCGTCGAACGCCTGCACCGCTTCCGTCAACGGCACACCTTCGCGTAACCGCTGCACCACCCGTCCGCCCTTGCGGATGAACACTTGGTTGTCGGTGCTTTGCGCTGCCAGCGTCACTGCCTGTTCCTCCGGCACCTCCGCGTCCAACAGTACTGCCAGCATCGCCGAAAAATCCCGCTCCAACCGCTTCCGCCGCCACGGCAGCCGATAGTTGGCCGCGTCGATCACCGGTTTCAGCACCGGTGCGAGCCACGGGATCCCTCGCGGTCCACAGAGATAAACCAACACGGCGAGCCAGATTATGGCCATCAAGCCGAACTGGACGACGCTTACCAGAAGACGGTGCGCTACCAGAAAGTGGAGGAGCGGTGGCAAGGGTCCGTTCGTAAGCTCACGCGTGATTTCCTGAAACTTCGGGACGATCACAATCGTGAGGAATGGCCAAATCAATCCGCAGAAGGGGTTCAGCGCCAAAAACAAAATCAGGTAGTTCACCGCGCTGGTGGTTCTGGACGAACGACTGGTCAACGTCCTGCGGCAGGCGGGCATGACTTTCCGGATATCGCCGACCTTCTCGCCGACCGCCAGCATTGCCACCAGTTGGGGCGGCACCAGTTCGGGAACCTTTTGCAGGGCTTCGGACAACCGCAACCCCGTTTCCAGATACGCCGCCAGCAGAACGAAACGGTAGCCGAGCTTCTTATCACGGGATTTGGCAATCTCCACGATTGCGGTCTCGGCGCTGTACCCCTCTGCCAAGCCGGTCTCCAACAGATCGAGGAAGATGTGTGCCCGTTCCTGTCGTCGGAGCGGCAAGATCAAGACACTGTAGGCTACGCCGGCCAGCGCCACCAAGGCCAACAACCAAATGAGAAAGTATATGACGACGGCGATCATGATGATAAAATTCCTATCACGGAAATTAGCGGCAAGAACTGTCCCAGTACTGCCTGAATCAAGGTGTACACTTGTATAAATATTAAGGCCCCAAGCACCAGCACCGAGACTGGCAACACCGCTTGCAGCAGGATCTCAGTCCGGTATTCAGCGCGGGCATGATAGATCTCAGCCGCCCGTTTTAGCCCCGACGCCAAGTCACTCCGGGCGCTGGCCACCAGCCAGATGAACAAGGGCGGAAAACGCTTGGTCGGCGTCGCCATGCCTGCAAAATCGCCGTGACCGCTCGCCAGTCGCGCCCGCCATTGTGCCAAGTCACCGGCGATCGCAGAGTCCCGCTCCAAGTGCGCCATCAGACCGATGGTGTCATCCAAACTGCAACCACCTTTCAGCATGATTTCCATGGCCGATGCGACCTGCCACAGACTGGCCTCGCGAAACCCCGGCAGCCGCCAGCGCAGCCGCGACTGCAAGCGCGGGAGTGCTGTGACAACGCCGACGGCAACGCACAGAACTGCTAACACCACCACTGGCAACCACAGACCGATCGGAGTCGCTCGCAGACTGAACTCGGTGAGTGCAGGGAGTGACCTTCCGCCAAGCAAGTCGGAAAAAATCTTGGGTAGAACGCCGAGCATACCGCCGAACAAGCCAGCCAAAAGAATCGACAGCGCCAGCGACGCAGCGAGCACAATCGCCGGATACACCATCAGCCCCTTGAGCCGCGTCCAGATCAGATTGGCTGACTGGTAGTAGTCGGCCACCAATGTCAACACGCCGGGCAGATCATTGCTCTTGACGCCGACTTGCAGCATCTGGACGTAAAACGGCGGCAACTTGCGCGCAGCCAGCGCCTGCTGGAAGGGAGTGCCGTTGGCCAGATCGGCGCGAAGTTTTTCCAGTTCGTTCCGTAGTTCGCCACGACGCATTGAGGCGCAGAGTTGGCCGAGCGCGCTCTCCAGCGGGATGCCGGTGCGCAGCATCGCGGCCAACTGCTGATTAAAGAAGGCAAATTCGTCGAGTTTCATAAGCCCAGCACCCTCCTGATTTCGGCTTCGTCCGTAAGACTGCGCCGCACCAACTCACGAGCAGCAGCCTCCAATGATTCCGACGGCGTCACCGCTGCGGCTCCGCTTGCCTGCAGGCGGGAGCGCAGCGATTCGTCCACTCTGACCCATTCCACCAACGGCACGCGGCCTTTGTAGCCCGTGCGCAGGCAAACCTCGCAGCCTTCGCCGCGGCAATGATCGCAAATTCGCCTGACCAGCCGCTGGTTCAGCACCAGACCAAGCACCGACACCACGGCGAAACGGTCGGGGCACATCACCAGCAATCGCTCAACGACGCCGCGACACGAGCCAGCGTGCAGCGTTGTGATCACGAGGTGACCCGTCAGCGCGGCGCGCACAGCGATGTTGGCGGTTTCCTCGTCGCGGATTTCGCCGATGACCAGCACTTGTGGATCCTGGCGAAGAAGATGGCGGGCGGCTTTTGAAAATGTCAGCCCGCGCGCTTCGTTGACCTCCGTTTGCATCACGTTGGCAATGATTTGCTCGACGGGATCTTCGACTGTGATGATGTGCTGCGAGCCGGACTCGGCAAGGTGGCGCAGGCAGGCGTAGATGGTTGTTGTCTTGCCACTGCCGGCCGGTCCGGTCAGAAGCAGGAGGCCGGCGCTCTGGCGGAGAAATGTCTCTAATTCAGCGCGGGCCGGTTCGGGGAAATTCAGTTCACGCAGCGACGGCGTGCCCGTCGTGCTGAACAGCCGCAGCACAATCTTTTCACCGGTCACGGTCGGGTAGGTGGCGACGCGGATGTCTTGTTGCGCGCCGACATCGGCCTTGTCGATCCGGCCATCCTGCGGAAGCGAATCCTGGTACGTCTTCAGCCGCGCGAGGAATTTGATCCGGCCGAAAACGCGTTCAGCCGTTTCCTTGGGCAGGCTCGTGACAGGCGTGACAATGCCATCGAGTCGAAAGCATACCTCCGCTGATTCGCCGCGCATTTGCAGATGAATGTCGCTGGCGCAGACCGACTCGGCCTGCTGAATCAGGTCGTCTAACAGCTTTGGAGCGACGACTTCCGACACGAGCCGATGGTAGTCTTTCATTCTGGGAATGCAAGCTTACTCTTGCGCAAACGCGGGCCGCTGATCTCTGTAAAGAGTACGCTGCAATAATCGCCAGCCTAAGGAACTTGACCTTGGCTTTTGCAAATGGCGTGCCCCAAATGAGTCTTGGCGAAGTCACCCAAAAGATCAATGAAGTCATTACCAAGGATGTTTATGAGCCACCAGTCCAACAGGAGATGGCTCTTCTTAACAATCCGATGGATATGATCCGGGCTTTATACAGCGTCGGGTTCATTGGGATTCGTGACCATATAACGGGATCGTTCATATTCTGCCATGATGGTCATAACCCCACTCGTGAGTTCACAAGAGAAGATCAGATCCTCATTCATCCGTGTTACTGGATGGCCCTGAACCTCACAAGATGCCCCCTGAAATCGGTTTCCGCGCCTTTCGGTGTAGCGGCGTTTCTGTGAAACGCCGAATTCCTTCGGGAAATGAACGACCCGCGCTTCGCAGAAGCGCAGCTACAACCGGAAAAATCATTTGGGCAACAGCCCCTAACTATTCGATATTTCACTCTCTACCTCGTTGCACTGCAGCTGGCGCCCAACCACTGAAATTGATGCAGTTCGCTTCCCGCTCATCACGAGAACACCCCAGCGCGGGCCTACACCCCATTGTGTCATCGGCTTCGTCATACGCGTCTGCTGTTCGGCCGACTGGGGGGACGACGGGCAGAGATTGCCGTCAAGCAACAGACGGCCCGTAGCGGGGGAGAGATTCCTCGACAGGCTCGGAATGACAAAATGACGGGCGGCGCGGTGGGCCACTGTGCACGAACATGTCGGGACTCGGCGGGCTGGGGCCAGCCCGCCCTACCGGGATTATGGCAGGGCGCGGAGAGAAGCTGCAATTGTGTTGACCGGGTCGGGAAAGTTCTCCATCAGTTAACGCCGTGACGACCGAGAATTCAGCGAAGATGCCGCATGGGGTGGGGAAGGCGTATGCGTTTCAGATTTTCAACACGATCTCGTTTGCGATCGTGTTGACGACGCCGATGCTGTTGTACTTCAAGGGACTCGGCGCGTCGGGGACGGTGCTCGGCATCGTGACGGCGTTGCCGGCGTTGTTGAACATCCTGCAAATGCCGGCGGCGCGGTTCGTGGAGCAGGTGGGCTACCGCACGTTCGTGTTGCGGGGCTGGAGCCTGCGGAGCTTGTTCATTTTGGGCATGGCGGGCGTGGCGTTCCTGCCGGCCAAGATCGATCCCACGACCAGGATGGCGCTGTTGTTGTTTCTGTTGTTTGCCTACAACACGTCGCGCGGCATCTCGGTGTGCGGTTATCTGCCGTGGCTCACGCAATGGATTCCCGAAACGGTGCGTGGTCGTTACATCTCGCGCGACCAGATGTGCAGCGCGGTCGCGAATGTGGCGACGTCGCTGGCAACGGCCGGTTATCTCTTTTACGGGACGTCGCAGCATGCGTTCGGCGCGTTGTTTCTGGCGAGTTTCGTAGCGGCGGGCATCAGCCTGTTGTTTCTGCGGCGCATCCCCGACGTGCCGCCGCCGCAGAGGAATTCACAGGCAGGGACGCCTATGCCACCGAATGTGCCGTGGAAGGAAATGGCGTTGTTTCCGCCGTTCTTTCGGTTGCTCGTTTATAACGTCCTCATTTTCGCCGCGCCGGCGGGCGGCAGCGTGTTCTGGGTGCCGTGTTTGCGCGATGAATTTCAGTTGAGCGATGCGCAAATCCTGGTGATCGGCGCGATCACGCCGGCGGTGACGGCCGCGAGCTTGTTGTGGTTGGGGCACGTGGTGGATCGCGTGGGGAGTCGCCCGGTGCTGGCGCTGGCGAATGTCACGCTCGCGATTCACTTCCTGTCGTGGGGCAGCCTCGGTGCGCGGCTATTGCCGCTGACCTGGTGGAGCCTGCTATGGATTCAGAGCACGGCAGGGCTGGCGCTGGCGGCGCTGAACCTCGGCAACCAGCGCATGGCCATGAGCATAGTGCCCGCGATGGGACGCAGCCATTTTCTCGCGTTGTTCAGCGTGGTCAATGGGCTGACGCTTGGCGTGTTGCCCATCGCGTGGGGCATCGCGCTCGACAGCCTCGGAGGATGGCGGCACGGGTGGAACCACTGGGAATGGAATCAATTCAGCGCACTTTACGTTGCGCTCGTGCTGGTCACGCTCGCCGCGCAGGTCTGGCACACGCGCCTGACCGAGCCTCGCGCGATGACGACGGAACAGTTTTTCCGCGAGCTGCTCGTCGAGACGCCGGCGCGCGCCCTCAGCCGTCTGCTGGCTCGACGACCGTTTTCCTGAGAGTAGTAGCCCGGATTATTCACGATGCGCTTGAAACCTCGACAGTCTGTCACAGCTCGAACCCTCACCCTGACCCGCCTGCGCCGAGGCTTCGGCGGGCACGCCCTCTCCCTTGGAAAGGGAGAGGGGAAATCTCCTCGCCCCGCGTGCGAGAAGAGGATCAATCCCGCTCTGAGCGGGATCAAGGTGAGGGGCAGTTCGTTGCGCAAAACTTCATGAATAATTCAGGGTAGGACAGGCGTCTCGCCTGTCTGATCCAATGAAAAATGTCGGGCGGGACGCCCGACCTACTATGGCTTGCCCGCGCCACTTGAATCCGTGTAAGCTCGTCGTGACATGATTGCACTTGTTGACTATGGAATGGGCAACCTGCGCAGCGTCGAGAAGGCGCTGACGCGGGTCGGGGCAGATGTGCGCATCGTTAGCGACCGCGGATCGGTGCTCACGGCGGACGCGCTCGTGTTGCCGGGCGTCGGCGCGTTCGGCGATTGCCTGAAGAACCTGGAGAAACTCGATCTCGCTCAAGCGACCCGCGAGTTCATTGCATCGAAGCGCCCCTTCCTCGGCATTTGTCTCGGCATGCAGGGATTGTTCGAGTCGAGCGAGGAGACGCCGGGCGTGAACGGGCTGGGCGTTTTCGAGGGCACTGTGCCGCGGTTCGATTTCAGCAGCGGAAGCCTCCGCGCTTGCGATGAAACGGTCAACGCACAGCAGGCAGGGATGCCTGCATCGACCGCAGCGCAAGCAAGGATGCTTGCGCCACGAGGCTCTGGTGGACTGAAGGTGCCGCACATGGGGTGGAACCAACTCCGCATCCGCAAGGCCGACTGCCCGCTGTTGGCGGGCATTGCCGACGGCAGCTACGTGTACTTCGTGCACAGCTATTATTGCGCGCCGACCAACAAGTCGCTCATGTGCGCGACGACGGCGTACGGCATCGAGTTTTGCTCGATGTTGTGGAGTGGGAGTGTGTTTGCGACGCAGTTCCACCCGGAGAAGTCGCAGGCCGTGGGACTGAAGATGCTGGAGAATTTTGTAAAACTGCAGAAGCCAGGAGTAAGGAGTCAGGAGTCAGAATGAACCGTCAACCGGCGCGGACTTTTCAGGATCTGATCGTATGGCAGAAGGCGCATCGGTTCGCGATCGGCATTTACCGGTTTACGGATGGTTTTCCGAAAATGGAGGTCTATGGCTTGAGGAGCCAGATTCGGCGCGCCGCAGTCTCGATTGCGGCGAATATCTCGGAAGGCTTCAAGAAAACTGGCCGAGCCGACAAGGCGCGATTTATGAACACAGGCCAAGGATCGGTAGAAGAATGCCGATACTACTTAATCCTGTCGGCGGATCTTGGCTACGGCCAGAGTTCTGAGCTAAACGCACTATTAGAGGAAGTGAGCAAGCTACTTGACGCCTATGCGTCAGCGATTCTGGCTTCTGGCTCCTGACTTCTGACTCCTATGATTATTTATCCTGCCGTTGATCTCAAAGGTGGCAAGGTGGTGCGCTTGCAGCAGGGACGCGCCGATGCCGAGACCGTTTACAGCGATGATCCTGCCGCCGTGGCGAAGCGTTGGGAGGACGAAGGCGCGGGCTACCTGCACGTCGTCGATCTCGACGGAGCGTTTGACGGCGAGCCGCGTAACTGGGACGCCGTGAAAAAGATCCTCAAAGCCGTGCAGATCCCAATCCAACTCGGCGGCGGTCTTCGCCGACGGTCGCAGGTCGAGGAAGCGTTGCAGATGGGTGTGACCCGCGTGGTGATTGGCACAAAGGCGTGCGAGTCGGCGGAGTTCGTTCAGGCACTGGTGCAGGATTTTGCCCGGCGAATCGTCGTCGGGATCGACGCGCGCGCCGGCTTCGTAGCGGTGAAGGGTTGGACGGAGCGCACCGAGTTGTCGGCGGTGGATTTCGCGCAGCAGATCGATCGGCTCGGCGTAGTGAATATCATTTTCACCGATGTCTCGACCGACGGCATGCTGGCGGGGCCGAATTACTTTGCGATTGCCGCGCTGTGCGCCGCCGTGCGCTGTAACGTCATCGCCAGCGGCGGCGTCGGCAGCTTGAACGACGTGCGCCGTCTCCAACGCGTCGCCGAAGAGTACCCCAATCTCGTCGGCCTCATCATCGGCAAAGCGTTGTACGATGGTCGGATTGATTTGAAGCAGTTGGGAGAGTGACTGCTTGGCATTCGTTCCTTGCAGGTTGGCGACAAATGCCTTTTCTGGATGGAATATTGAACCCCACCCGCAATGGTTGATTTTCAGTTGCTGCATCGGGTAGGGTGGGCGCATGCAAACGACAGCGATTCTGGTGTGGGCGTACGGCGTGTTGGTGGCGGTAGGCGGAGTGATTGAGTACGTGAAGGTCGGCAGCAAGGCGTCGTTGATCTCGGGCGTCGGGGTTCGGATTGATCCTGCTGGCAAGTGGCTATGGCGTGTGGTGCGGCTGGCGGGAAAGTCTCGTGGCGTCCGCTGTCATCGCGGCGTTGCTGGTGATCATCTTCGCTGTCCGGGTGCTGAAGACGCGGCGGATGATCCCCGCGGGAATTCTCGCGTTGCTGAGCCTGGCAACGCTGGTGATCTTCCTCAGCCAGTTGATGTGAGGCGCGGTGGACTGGAACTGACTTCTTGACTTCGACAGGCGAGACGCCTGTTCTACGCGCAATCATGGCTCACGAGTACATTCTGAAACCCGCGCATGGGCCGCGCGATCTGCGCATCAATTACCGGGCGGAACTGAACGAGCAGCAGTATGCCGCCGTGACGGCGGGCGGCGCGGATGCTTCGTTGAACTCGGGGCCGATGCTGGTGATAGCGGGCGCGGGCAGCGGTAAGACGCGGACGTTGACGTACCGCGTGGCGTGGTTGGTCGAGCACGGTGTGCCGCCTGCACGGATTTTGTTGCTGACGTTCACGAACAAGGCCGCGCGCGAAATGTTGCGGCGCGTCGAATCGCTGCTGCCGACGGACATCTCGGCGATCTGGGGCGGGACGTTCCATCACGTGGCAAACCGGATTTTGCGCCGGCATGCCAAGCTGCTCGGTTATGGCAGCGATTTCACGATTCTCGACCGCGAAGACGCGAGGGACATGCTCGACGGTTGCATTGCTGAGGCGAAGATCGACACGAAGCAGGAGCGGTTTCCGAAAGGGGA
Organism: Verrucomicrobiia bacterium; assembly: GCA_050013395.1. Lineage (GTDB taxonomy): Bacteria > Verrucomicrobiota > Verrucomicrobiia > Palsa-1439 > Palsa-1439 > JBEKZD01. Next base: position 10,059 of record JBEKFI010000037.1, read on the forward strand.
CGTGCTCGCGGAGATCTACTCGCTTGTCGTGAATACGGAACGCACCATCAAGCAGGTGCTCGCTCAGCAATACGACTATTTCTCGCACCTTGCAGGGCCGATCAAAACGCTGGGCGAGGTTTATGGCGAGCGGAAACGCAAGGCCAACGCGATGGATTACGATGATCTGCTCGTCAATTGCCTGCGGCTGTTTCGGGAGTACAAGGAGGTAGGCGAACGCTACCGCGAGCAGTTCGTGCACGTGCTGGTGGATGAGTACCAAGACACGAACCGGATTCAGGCCGACCTCATCGACGCCGTCGCGATGCTCCACCGCAACCTCATGGTCGTGGGCGACGACGCTCAATCGATCTACTCGTGGCGCGGCGCGAACTACCGCAACATCCTGAGCTTCCCCGAGCGCTACCCGAGCGCGCGGGTGTTCAAAATCGAAGTGAACTACCGCAGCGTGCCCAGCATCTTGAAACTCGCCAACGATGCGATCAAGGCCAACATCCACCAGTTCGCTAAGGTGTTGCAGCCCGTCCGCTCGGGCGGCGGCAAACCGTGGCTTGCGCCGTGCGCGGATGCGAACCAGCAGGCGCAGTTCGTCGCGCAACGCGTGCTGGAGTTGCGCGATGAAGGCGTGCCGCTCAACCAAGTTGCGGTGCTATACCGCGCGCATTTCCACGCGATGGAATTGCAGATGGAACTGACGCGGCGCAACATCCCGTACGTCATCACCAGCGGGTTGCGATTCTTCGAGCAGGCGCACATCAAAGACGTGACCTGCTTTCTGAAGGTCGCTGTCAATCCGCACGACGAGATGGCGTTCAAACGTATTCTGAAGCTGCTATCGGGCATCGGCGCGAAGACGGCGGACAAGCTGTGGGAGAAGTTTCATCCCGTGCTCGCCCACGGCAAACCGCTATTGGTGACAAGCGACGCGGTGCCCGCGAAGGCGCGCGACGAATGGAAGAAGGCGGCGGCGGTTGTCAACAAGCTCCGCTCCGGCGTTGTAGCCGCGAATCCTATTCGCGGCAGCCGCGAAGATGCTTCGCGGCTACAAAGGGCTTCCGAGATGATCGAAGAGGTCGTCGAAGGCTACTATGGCGGTTACCTCAAGGCGAAGTACCCGAACGCGCGGGCGCGCGAGGAGGACCTGCATCAACTCGCCGCGTTCGCGATGCAGTTCGAGAGCGTAGACGATTTTCTGAGCCAGCTTGCGTTGCTGACGAATCTCGAAGCTGAAGACGCCAGCTTGATGACGACGAACGAGCAGGAGTTCATGCGGTTGAGCACGGTGCATCAGGCGAAGGGCCAGGAGTGGAAGGCGGTGTTCGTGATCGGATTGTGCGACGGCATGTTTCCGTTGTCGCGTTCGTTGGACAACCTCGAAGGCGAGGAAGAGGAGCGGCGGTTGTTCTACGTCGCGGTGACCCGGGCGAAAGACGAACTGTACCTGGCGTATCCGCTCTTTCGGATGATGGGCGGCGACAGCGGCGGCTTTCAGAGACCGTCGCGATTTCTGGCCGAGGTGCCGAAATCGCATTATCAGGAACTGTCGCTGCGCCACCAGACGGGATACTGGTAGCCGGAACCGGTTTTGCGTCGTCGCTTCACCGATCGGATTCTGACTGCGCGATGTCCGGGTATCCCGAGGCGCAAATCCGTCCGAGCGCGCACCTTGACACTATCAGGCGGGTCTCTTATCCTTGTGGCGTGAGCTTGACCGTTGCCTCGGAACAAACGCCATGGAATCTGCGCCAGTTGCTTGCCCGGTCGGGGCTTCTCGCAGAAGACCAAGCCGCCGAATTACTCAAGACCCCGCGCAAGCCGGGCGAATCGCTGGTGAGCATCTTGGTGAAGTCGGGCGCGGTTTCCGAAGAAAACCTGCTCCATGCATTGGCCGAGTCACTGCACCTGAGTTTCACCCGGCTTACTGACAAGGAAGTTGAAGCGGGTGCGCGCGCGAAAGTTCCCACCAAGGTCGTTTTTCAGTACAACGTCATGCCCATGCGGGCCGACAACGGCACACTGCTCGTCGCCACGAATGACCCGTTTAATCTGGCGATGATCGAGTCGATCCGTCTCGTCACCAAGTGCCGCGTGCAACTCGCGCTCTGCACGGAAGCCGACATCCTCAAGGCGTTGAAGCGTTACTACGGCGTCGGCGCGGAAACGCTGGACGAGTTGCTCCAAAAGAACGTGCTCGATCTTGACGCGCCGGAACAGATCACCAAGGAGGATTTGGAGAGCGGAGATCAGGAAGCCAGCGTCGTCAAATTCGTCAACCAGATCATTTGGGAAGCCTTCAAGGAGCGCTCGACGGACATCCATTTCGAGCCGATGGAAAACGATTTGCGGATTCGCTATCGCGTGGACGGCGTTCTGCATCAGACGCCCGTGCCGCCCCAGCTCAAGCGATTCCAGGCGGCGATCATTTCGCGCATCAAGGTCATGTCGAACATGGACATTGCGGAGCGGCGGCTTCCGCAAGACGGCCGCATCAACGTCCGCAGCGGCGGCGAGGAGATCGACGTGCGCGTGTCCACGATCCCAACGGCGTACGGTGAGAGCGTCAGCTTGCGGCTGCTCACGCGCAGCAGCATTTTCCTAGGACTGGACAGCCTGGGGTTGAATCACGATGACGAGAAGATCGTCCGCAAGCTCGTTGACCTTCCGCACGGGATCATTCTGGTCACCGGACCGACCGGCTCGGGCAAATCCACGTCTCTGTATGCCTTCCTGAGCACCATCAATTCGATTGACCAGCGCATCATCACGATTGAAGACCCGATTGAGTATGAATTACCCGGCGTCAATCAGATGCACGTGAAACCGGACATTGGCCTGACGTTTGCGAGCGGGCTGCGGCACATTTTGCGCCAGGATCCGGACGTGATCATGGTGGGCGAGGTTCGCGATTTGGATACGGCTGAGATTGCCATTCGCGCCGCGCTGACGGGGCACCTGGTGTTTTCCACGCTGCACACCAACGATGCCGCAGGAGCTATCACGCGCTTGATCGACATGGGGATCGAGCCGTTCCTGGTGAGTTCATCGGTGGAAGCGCTCATCGCGCAACGTTTGGTGCGGACGATCTGCAAGTCCTGCAAGGAGCAGTACCAGCCGGAGGTTGAATTCCTGCGCGAGGTCAACTTTCCCGGACTGGATCAACACCCCAAGTTTTACCGCGGCCGCGGCTGTGAGGAATGCCGATTTACCGGATACAAAGGACGGACGGGCATTTACGAGATCCTGGTCATGGCGGAGAATCTGCGCCCGCTCATCATCGAGCGAACATCTTCGACCACGCTTAAACAGGCCGCCTGCGCCAATGGGATGAAAACTTTGCGCGACGACGGTTGGGGGAAGGTTCGCGCGGGGATCACCACGGTCGAGGAAGTGGCGCGCGTCACGCAGGAAGACGAGGCGCTCGTTGGGACGTGAGCATTTGGGCGCGCAGCGTTGTCTAACAGCTAATGCCGACCTTCCAATATAAGGCCAAGACCCAAAAGGGTGAGCTCATCACAGGCACACTTGCGGCAGGTGATCGCCGAACGGCACTGGCCGAACTCGGCCGCCTTGGCTACTACCCGTTGCTGGTGGACGACGCGGAAGCGGAAGAGAAAACCCGCATGGGCGCATTCAGTTTTCGCAATCGTGTTTCCACGCGCGATGTCCTGATGTTCACGCAACAACTCTCCACCCTGTTACGTTCGGGCATGTCGCTGAGCCAGGCGCTGGAGGTGTTGGAGCGGCGGACGCGGAAGAAGACCTCCAGCACCCTTCTGGCGAGCCTTCGGAACGACATCGTCCAGGGCGAGACATTGTCGGGCGCGCTGGCCAGGCATTCCAAAGTGTTTCCAAAATTCTATGTCAACCTCGTCAAGGCGGGCGAAGCCAGCGGGACGCTCGACGAAGTGCTGGACCGGTTAAAGCGGCATTACGAGCAGGCGGGCGAGGCGCGGGAGAAGGTGGTTGGTGCGTTGATTTATCCCTTGATCGTCGTTTGCGCCGGCATCGGTACGATTATTTTCTTCATGACGTTTATGGTTCCGCGTTTTGCTCAGATGTTCAAGGAGATGCGAGCCACCATGCCTCTACCGACGCGCATGCTGATCGCCGCCAGCAGCGCGTTCACGTCCTATTGGTGGATCGGCGCGGCGCTCATCGTGGTTACGGTGATCGCGTACCGGCAACGGGCGCGGACACCGGAGGGCCGTTTGGCGATCGACGGACTGAAACTGCGGCTGCCGGTGTTTGGCCGTATCATTATGGCGGGTGCGTTTTCTCAGTTTGCGCGCACACTGTCCACGCTGCTGGAGAACGGCGTCCCCGTGCTCAATGCCTTGCAGATTGTCGAGGACACGATGACCAACCGAGTCATTGCCAACGAACTCCGCGAAGCCCGCACACGCGTCACCGATGGCACAAGTATTTCGCAGCCCTTGGCCAAGGGAAAAATTTTTCCGCCTCTGTTGCTGGACATGCTGGCGGTCGGCGAGGAAAGCGGCGAGGTGGTGACGGCGCTGAAAAACATCGCTGACATGTACGAGCAGGAATTGGCGCACACGTTGAAGATTTTCACCACGCTGCTTGAACCGGCCATTATCGTGTTCATGGCTTTCGTGGTGGGATCGGTTGTGCTCAGCATTCTATTGGCCGTGTTTGACCTCACAAGTGGGATCGGGAAATGAAAATGAGGAGATCTTTATGACGAAACGCAAAATTCGCGCAGAGGCGGGGTTCACGCTGTTGGAGATCCTGCTGGTCGTGGTCATCATCGGCATGCTGGTCAGCATCGCCGCTGTCAAGATCGGCGGCCAGTCACAAAAGGCGAAACTGGTGGCCACTCAGCGGCAGATCGACGCCTACAAGACGACGCTCGGTGTTTATGAGCTTGAGAATGGGTTTTATCCCTCCACCGAACAGGGGTTGCAGGCATTGATCACGCAGCCGGCGACGCCACCTGTGCCGGCGAACTGGAAAGGTCCTTATCTCGACCCACCTGTTCTGCGACAAGACCCGTGGGGACACGATTACATTTACAAGAATCCGGGCACGCGCAATCCTACCGGGTACGACCTGTATTCATTGGGTCCAACAGGTGTTGAAGGTGATCCAGGCAACATTGGCAACTGGCAGTAAAGGGCGGGCGCGATGCGCCGCCTTTACCCTCATCGAGCTAAGTCTTGTGGTGTTTATCCTCGCAATGCTGATGGCTGTCTCCGTTCCAAGCTTTGTCCGTTCCTATAACGCGGCAGTCCTCAATGAAACGGCGCGTTCCTTCGCCACGCTGTGTCAGTTTGCACGCATCCAGGCGGTGTCGCAGCAGCGGAATGCGACTCTGCACATCGATTTGGAGCGCCAGATGTTCTGGGTCAGCCAGCCCGTGCGCAATGAGGACGGCGACCAAGGGAATCAGTCGTTGAAGGTCGTCGAACTCTCCAATCGCGTGGCGCTGATTGAGGCGGTGCGACAGGATCAACCGCCGACAGTTGAGAAACAAATCGAAGTCAACTTCTACCCCAACGGTACTTGTGATCCCGTGTACGTCGTTTTGCAGGGGACAGAAAGGGGCAAGGGGTTGTGCGCGACCATCGATCCGATCACGATTCAAGCAACGATTTACGCTGCGAAATTATGAAGACTCGCGCCCAAACTGGTTTCATCCTGTTGGAAGTCCTGTTTGCCACAACCCTCGTCGCAGTCGGTCTGTTTGCGATTATCAACTGTCTGGGGCGGTGCGTGGCAGCGGCGCGCACGGTGCAAAATTACACGATTGCGGAAACGTTGCTGGCCAACCAGTGTTGCGTCTTTCGCGTCGAGCGGCCCACCGATATGCTCGACCAGGAAGGCGTTTTCGATGACTACCCGGGGTTTTCGTGGACGCGGGAATTCGAGCTAACTGATACCGAAGGTCTCTGGCAGCAAACCATCACCGTTTACTGGTACGAAGGGGGGAGATTGGCAAGCGACTCGGTCGTTGAGTACCGCTACCTGCCCGAGAAAGAGCAGTGAACAGCATGCATCGCATCGTGAAAGACAGGCAAAAGCAGGGCGCGTTCACTTTGTTGGAAGTGATGCTGGCAGTGACGATTCTCGGACTCGTGATGACGGCGGTGTATGCGACGTGGAGTGCGGCGCTGAGCGGATGGAAACGCAGCAGCACCATCAGCGCGGCATTTCAACGTGAGCGCGTGGTGATGGACACGCTGACGGAACTGGCGAGTTCAATTGTTTACTTCAACTCGAACAAGGGCGTGTACGATGTCCAAGGAACGCACGACGAATGGAAAGGTGACGCTGTCAGTTTCGTAACGTCCTCCGATGTGTCGTTGCCGCAGACCGAATCCTCGATCGCGGGCATGCGGCGCGTGACCATTGCTCTGGAGCGCGATGACCAAGGCAACCCATTTCTGTCGATCGTGAATACGCCTGCGCTCGAGCCCTCCGACGCTTCCTCGGAAGACCAAATCCACGTCCTGTCTGCGAAGGTCTGCGGTTTTCAGGTGCGGTATCGTGACCCGATGGATGAGTCGTGGAAGGACAAATGGGAAAACGCCCATGTCATTCCCGCGGCGATCGAGTTCACGGTTGCATTTGGCGGAACCGACGGACAGACGCCGCCTGTCATTGTGACGCGGGCAGTGGACGTTCCGATAGCCCGATTTGCCATGCAGACGCAAGGCTTGCAGATGAACCAGCAATCTACGACCAATCAGATCCAACAGCGCAACATCAATCTCTTGCCGCTGCCAACGGATACAGGGACTGGCGAGCAATGAAAAACACGACGGTTGAACGTCGAGACTTGTCGCAGTCGCGCGGGGTCGCGATGGTGATTGTGCTGTGGGTGATCATGGTTTTGTCCTTGCTGATCAGCGGGTTTGCTTTCACAATGCAGGTTGAAACGCAGGTGGCATCCTTCAGTCGCAAGGAGCTGAAGGCCGAGATGCTGGCGCGTTCCGGTGTCGAGATTGCCCGGATGCAATTGATGCTGCACATGAAATCGCCGACGGAATCAGGGCTTGATGCCCTCAACCAGGACTGGGTCACCAACGAGACGCTCTACGTTGACCACGAGTTGGGGGAGGGTAAATACAATGTGAAAGTGACCGACGAAGAGAGCAAGCTGCCGATCAATCTGCTGTCGCAGGACCAGTTGAGGCGCCTGATGGATTTGTTGGGCATTGATCCATCGGAAGGCGACGTGATCGTGGACTCGATTCTGGACTGGAGGGAGCCGGGCGATCTGCATCGATTGAACGGGGCAAAGAGCGACTACTACGAAAGCCTGTCGCCGCCTTACAGCGCGAAGAACGCGCCGTTGGATCGCGTGGAGGAGCTGTTGCTGATTCGCGGCGTGACGAAGGAGATTTACGACGGCACGCCTGCGACCGAAGACGAGCCGGCTAGGCCGGGGCTCAAAAACCTGTTCACGACCACGTCGTCGGGTCAAGTCAACGTCAACACCGCGTCGTCCATCGTGTTGCAGACGATTTTGGGACTGGACGACACGCACGTCGCGGCGCTGCTGACTCGTCGTGATGGTCCTGATGGAATTCCGGGAACGGAGGACGATCAACCCTTTCGCTCGGTTGGTGAGCTCGGCGGCATGAACACCCAGTTGCCGATCACCGTGAACTCCTCCTACTTCACCGTGAAATCGACGGGAGAAGTGGGAGGCGCGAAGCGGACGATTATTGCCGTGCTGCAGCGGCAGGGCCTGAATGTGATACCAGTGACATGGAGCGAAGTGCGTGGCGGCCTATGATTTCCTTGCTCAAACCTCGGAAGATTACGCAGTTTCGCGGCCATCGCGGCTGGGCGGCGATCTTCTTCGGTGAGTCCTCGCTGGATTTGACCACCGCTCGCGGCTCGGGTGGCGATGTTAGCGTCGAGAACCAAATCTCTGCGCCGCTTCCACCTGCCGAAGAAGGGGCCGATGCGAAATCGCGCTGGCAAACGGCTGTCCAGGATTTGCGCCAGAAACTCAACCCACACGAACATCGCATCGTCACTGCAATCAGAGGCGAGGATGTCCTGTGTCAGACGCTGCGCTTGCCGTCGACGCAGGTGCAAGAGCTCAGGCAAATGTTGGATTTGCAGATCGACAATTTGACGCCGCTCCCAATTGAAGAAGTGGTTTATAGTTTCGAGCCGCTGGAGACCACGAACAGTGAAACGTCCGTGTTGGTCGCGGTCGCGCCGAAAACCGCGGTCAACGAACGCGTGGAGGTATTGGAGGCGGCTGGTTTCCCGCCCGAGGTGGTCGGCGTTGATATCTTGGCCGTGTTCCGCAACTTTCTGAGAAGCCAGTTGCTGCCCACGGACGAGAAATTGAATACGTTTGTCCAGATCGGTCCCACAGCAGCCAATATCATCGTACACACGCATAGCATCCCTGTCGCGATCCGTTCGGTCATGCTGGGAGAAGCTTCTCTGGGCAGTGTCGAGAGTCGGACGGCGCTGCGCGAGGAACTGCAACGGACGTTGGTCGCTGCCGAAGCGGACCAGCCCGATCGCGAAATCGGTCGTGTGACGCTGGCGACGTGGAGCGAGAACTTGCGGGCCGAGGTGGAGGAACTCGCTCGCGGCTGGAATGGCGAGGCACAGTGTTACACCAATGGCTCGGCGCCGTCGCCCGCAGCGAGCCTGTGCGTTGAAACCGCGGCATCGGATGCCACGCGACTCAATTTGCTTCCAGACGAGTGGCGGCAACGGCGTCGCGCCGCTCAACAGCGGCGACGACTCATCCGCAGCGGCATCGTTTTGGGAACGATCTATCTGCTGGGGTTGGCCGTGTTCCTGTCGCTGATGAGACTGCAACAATCCCGACTCAATGACGTGAAAGCCAAGATCGCGCAAAGGCAAAAGGCGCTCAACGACGCGCGTGAATTGCAACGGCTGCTGGTGACGATGCAGAAGCAGCTCGACACGAAGTATTCGGCGTTGGAGATATTGCGCCAAGTGAGCGACGTGATGCCGGAGAACGTGAAGCTTAACGGATTCACGTTCAAGAAAGACCTGACCGTGGCGCTGAAGGCGCAGGCGCAATCGGTCCCGATCGCGAACGATTTCATCAGTCGGCTGGAGCAGTGCGCGCTCTTTTCCAAGGTCACGCCCGGACAAATGCGCACGGATCCCCCCGCTGCTGGCGGCTTGACGAAGTTTGAGGTCACCTGTACTCTCAAATCCGCTTCCCCAGTGCCCGTGGGGCCAACGATATGGCATTGAATAAACGAGAAGGAGTTTTGCTGGGCACGATCATCACCTTGACCGTGTTGGGCGGAAACTACTTCCTGCTGGCGAAGCTCGCTGGCAATTGGCAGACACTTCGCGGTCAACTGAACATCAGCCGCAAAGAGTGGAAGGGCGTCGAGGCTACCATTCAGCTTGCGCCTGGATGGCAAAAGGAGTACGCGCAATTGGGAGCGAGTCTCGGTCAAAAGTCGCAGACGTTTCAGCAAGCCTCCGACGTGCGGGATAGGCTTGAGAACGTCGCCAGTACCTCGGGTGTCCTCATCAAGGATCGTCGCTTCATGCAGCCGGTCGAGAAAGATACGTACCGTGAGTTGACTGTCCAATGCAACTTCGAATCAACCATCGTAACGCTGGTGAAGTTCCTCTACGGTCTTCAGACGAGTTCGGGGTTTATGAGCGTCGAGGAACTTCAAGTAACTCCGCAGCCCGACAACCCGACCGTCCTTCGCTGCAGTATCAGGCTCCAGGCTCTCACTGGCAAATCAGGGAGTCTCAAGTCGTGAACCTGCAGCACCTGCGCACTTTGCTGGGCGTTCTTGTCGCCGCAACCATGATTGCCGCTGGCATATCTTTGGCAGAAGAGACTCACGATTTCGCTCGTTACCAGATCATTATTGACCGTTCGCCGTTCGGCCCAGTGCCGGGCAGTCAGGCGACGGCGACGGCGACGCCCAGTTTTGCCACGCGTTTCGCGCTTGTCGGGATTGTCCAGTCGAATGGGCAGGACGGCGTCGTTCAGGCAATCATTGAGGATAAGGGAAGCCACAACACTTATTTCAAGACCGAAGGCGAGGCGGTCGACGACGTGAAAGTGCTGCACATCGAAGTAGAGAAGCCGCAGAGCATCGTATTACAGCGCGGGCTTGAAACAGCCACTCTGACTTTCGCAGAACTTGGCAGCAAAACACCAACAGCGCCTGCGTCAGCGCCGCAACCCGGACCCGCCGCCCCAGTACCTGTGGGGGTGAGACGGATTCCATTCCGACGGGGGGATTGATGAGATCGCTGCTTTTCATTGCCGTATTGATTTGTGTCCTGAGTTTGACTGCACCCAGGTTTTCGATGTCTTCGGCCGGGGCCGCCGCCGTGGAGACAGCGCCGGCCGGAGACGATAGCCAGCGACATGTTGGCTTCGTCGTTTTTCAGGGCGCACCGGTGCAGGCGGTGCTCGAGTATTACGCGACGACGCTGGCCAAACGCTCGATTATCTCCGTCCCCGCTAATCTGCAGGGCGTGATTTTTTTCCGGAGTCAGACCGACCTGACCGTGGAAGAGGCGAAGTGGGCTTTGGAGACCGCGCTGGCACAGGTTAACGTCGCCATCGTGCCCATGGGTGAGAAGTTCCTCAAGGTGGTCCAGATTGGCGCCGCCAGACAGGAGGGCTTGCCTTTCATCAGCCCCAAGGAGCGCGAGTTGCCCCCTGCCGACATACTGGCCACGCAGATCATCCCGCTTCAATATGCCGACGTCGGTGATGTCATCCCAGCGCTTCAGCCTTACCTGCATCAAGGATATGGACTACTGATGGCGCTCCCGAAATCAAACAGCATCCTGATCACGGAAACCGGCAACAACGTCAACCTGATGATGGAAATCATCAAGGCGATCGATGTGCCTTCGCCGCTGCGGATGGAGACGAAGGTTTACGTTCTGGCACACGCCAAGGCAGGCGAGGTCGTCCAGCGCCTGCAGTCGCTCATTCAGGAAGCCCAACAACTCGGTGCCCGCGCCGCGGCTGCAGGGCAGCCGGCGCAGCCCCAGCCGGTGCGTCCCATCATCCGGCCGCCAACACCAGGTGCGCCCACGGTGGGTGGTGCTGCTCCTGCAGCTTCAGGTGCTCCTGCCGGGGAATCGCTGATTGAAGGCAAGGTGATCATCACTCCTGATGAGCGGACGAACAAGATTTTCGTTCTAAGCCGACCATCGAATTTCGCCTTTTTCGACAAGATCATCGCTGAGCTGGACATGAAGGTTGAGCCCGATGTGATCCTGAAAGTGATCAATCTCAATTACGACACCGCTGAACATGCTGCCTCGCTGGTCAACGCGCTTATCACAGGAGGGACAGTTGCTGGCATACGGCGTCCCCGCACAACAGGCACAACCGGCTCAGCGGGCCGATCGAGTGCGGCCCCACCGCCACCGCCGGCCGCAGGCGGTGCTGCTGGAGCGGCGGTCGAAGGCGGTTTTCTGCAATTTGCAGAAGGCGTCCGGATTTTGCCCGACGAGCGAACGAATTCGCTGCTGGTAATGGCGACCAAGGAGGATATGGTGCGCATTGAGCAGTTGATCAAGGAAGTGGACACGTCGGTGGCTCAAGTGCAGATCGAAGTAGTGATCGCCGAGGTGACATTGAACAATGAGCTGGACGTGGGCGTGGATGTGTTCAAGCGGTTGTTCGACACTCGCTCGGTATCACAGACAGGCGGCAACATCACGGACGGCAACGCGCCCATTCCGTTAATCAGCGGTCTGACCAGCAATCTTCCGAGCGCGGCGGCGTTGGCGGGAGGGCCGGGCGGTCTCACGTACTTCGCTACGTTTCGGAATTTGAAACTCGACGCTGTCATCCATGCGTTGGCGAGTACTTCCAGGGGCAAGGTGCTTTCGACGCCCGTAATCCAGACGATGGACAATCAAGAGGCGAACATTGTCGTCGGCGAGTCGGTCCCGGTACCCGTCTCGACGGTTTCCTCCCTCGTCGGCGGTGTCGGCACGTTGACCACGGGCCAGCTCAACGCCAACATCGAGTACAAAGATGTCGCCATCGAGTTGAAGGTGACCCCGCGGATCAATCCCGATGGCTACGTTAGAATGGACATCGAACAGAAAGTGAACGATCTCGGCCCCTACGTCAACGTCAGTGGCACGTCAGTGCCGACCATCGAGAAGCGAGAAGCGAAATCGTCGGTCGCGGTTGAAGATCAAAGCACTATTGTTCTGGGCGGGATGATCAAGGAAACCAAAAACGTGACCGAGACGAAGACGCCATTCTTTGGCGACATTCCGTTTCTCGGGCAGATCTTCAAGGGCAAGAAGAGTGGCAAGCTCCGCACCGAATTGATCATCTTCATTCGTCCCACCGTGCTGCGCACAGACGCACAGGCAGTTGCCGAGGCGCGCCGCCGCAGCCGCCTGCTGAAAGGAGCGGAGGAACTGGAGTTGGAAAAACAGTTTAAAAGCAATCTGACAAACGCCCCCAGCAGTAGCTTGACCAATGTCGCTCCTCGATCCATGAATCAACCGGCAGACGGCGGCGTATCACCGGAGAATGAGCGGCATGCGGCCAAGGTCAAAGCCCTGCAAGAGCAGGACGCGCAATCCAACTGACACAGGAAGACTGCTGATGACCGAGACCGCAGGTTTACAGGGCCAACGAGTGCGGATTGTGCTGCGACGATTTCATCCCCAGACTCCCGGTGAGGTCATTAGGGGGATCATCACGGAGGTGGACCAGTACGGTTTCCGTGTCAGCGGTCGGCGTTTTCACGATGTTGCTGATCTGGAAACATCGCAACCGATTGAGCGGCCTGCGGAATCAGACACGAAAGTGTATTGGGTGCCCTACAATTCGATTCGCTACAGCGGAATCATTCTCCCCGGCTCGACCTCGGAGCAGGAGGACAACGAGACCCAGAGACGCAAGCCGCTGACAGCGCAAGAACTCAATCGTCAGTCTTCATCCTGATATTGAGAGTTACCAAGGCCATCGCGATTTACGCCGTCGCTGTCGTCATTTTGAGCGCCTGGCTTGCGCCGTGGGTTTTTTGGATCGTTCAAGGGGCGGGGCATAACCTCCCCGGAGCGTCGTGGCTGAGCAAACAACCATTCCGCCGCGTCTTCGACCGCACGATCCTGATTGTGGCAGCAGTGGGTCTGTGGCCGTTATTTCGCGCGCTTGGTATTCATTCGTGGAGTGAGATCGGGTTTCCGCGCGGAAAGAACTGGTGGCGACAAGTCCTGCTCGGAGTTCTGCTCGGCGTCGGTTCGTTTGCATTAGCGGCCGGGATGTTGATCCTTTTGGGTGCACGCACGCTAAACTCGAGCGTTCAGGCAAGCACATTCTCGTCGCAACTGCTCAATTTCATCGCGACGGCTATCGTCGTGGCAGTGATCGAAGAAACATACTTTCGGGGCGGTGTGCAGGGTGCGTTGCAGCGGGGCATGAAGCCGCTGGCAGCCATTGCACTGACCAGCGCAATCTATTCGGCCGCGCATTTCCTTAAGCCGCCGAGCGCAGACATTCCCACCGAAGCTGTGCGGTGGAACAGTGGCTTCAACTATCTGGTGCGGGTGTTTTCGCAATCGTGGCGAGCCCAAGGTGTCGGGTTGGGCTTCGTCACGCTGTGGCTCGCGGGGTCGATCCTGGGATTGGCGTTTGCAGAAACAAGGGGACTCTACTTGCCGATTGGATTGCACGCTGGCTGGGTGCTGACGTTGAAAAGCTACGCGTTCTGTACCCAGGCGACACTTCCACAGACCGCAGTCTGGTGGGGTGGAGACACACTGATTGAGAACGCCATGATGTGGCCTGTGCTCGTGATTCTCTTGGCAATGGTAAACTGGATATGTCGCCACAAACTCGGACCTCTGCGCTGATCAACGCAGTTGCGCCCTGGCTCAGGAGCGCGGTTGACCTGATCTATCCGCCCAATTGCTTGTTCTGCTACGAGCCACTGGCGGAAGCGGAGCGCGGTGTGATCTGCGCGTCCTGTCTGGGGAAGGTGAAATTCATCGAGCCGCCGTTTTGCGAGCGCTGTGCGCTGCCGTTCGCCGGAGCGGTAACCGAGAGTTTCGTCTGCGGTTACTGCAAGGATTTGAAATTCCACTTCAGCCGCGCGGTCGCTGCCTGTCGGGCCGAAGGCGTGGTACGCACGAGCATCCACCGGTTCAAGTACAACCGCGAGATGTACTACGGGCCGCATCTGGCTGAATGGCTGGTAGGCGCTGCCAGACAATGGATCGATTGGAGTCGGGTGAATGCGATCGTGCCCGTCCCGTTGCATCCGCGCAAGAAACGGATGCGGGAGTTTAATCAAGCTGAGTACCTGGCCGTTGCGCTGCGCCGCGCGGTTCAAGTCCCGGTGTTGAATCGAAATCTGCGGCGCGTCAAGGAGACGGTCACACAGACGGCTCTGCACGCGAGGGAGCGGGCCGCAAACTTGCGTGACGCATTTGCTGTCCGCCACGCGGAGGCGCTTGCGGGCAAGCGGCTGGTATTGGTGGACGACGTGTTTACAACTGGCGCTACGATGGACAGTTGTGCTAAGGTCTTGCTCAAAGCGGGCGCCGAGGATGTGATTGCATTGGCCGTTGCACGTGGAGTGTGAGCATGGACGTCTTCGAAAAACCAAAGATCAGCGAAACCAAAACAAAAAAACGCGAGATCCCAAGCGGTCTGTGGGTGAAATGCAAAGACTGCGGCGAAATGATCTTCAGCAAGGAGTTGCTCGCCAATCTGAAGGTCTGCCACAAATGCGATTATCATTTTACAATGACCGCGAGCGAGCGCATCGCTTCGCTTGTTGACGAAGACACATTTCGCGAAGCGGATGCCGAT
>JBEKFI010000038.1:0-24428 GCA_050013395.1 Verrucomicrobiia bacterium
CCATGTGCACCCGTCCTTCTCGGTCTTGCCTTCGGTGGGGCCGGGACGGAATCGTCCTCCGCCGCCTTCGGGGACAGTGACGGTTGTTTTCCAACTGTAGCTGCCCTTGTCCGCGAGCTTCTGGGCCGCACTCTTGACATCATCGGAGTCCGCGGCGAGCAATGACCCCGCCAGCAGAACCAGCGTACCGCATATGAGAATCTGTTTCATGGAATACCTTGGGTTGTGTTGTTTTGCTTTCTGTCGGCACCTCTCGGTCACCAACTGAACGGTGGGATTGACAATCTGGGTCGGGGTTGAATAGGGAAACCATTGCCTTCGCCGCGTCTCAGACGCATGCCCTTCGTCCGCTCACGAACGACCATCCTAAAGCCATGAAGTCGGGTTGCAAGCAAAATTGCAGGAGGCGTTGAGAGGTGCAGCCCGTCAGCTTGAGCGACTTGGTGACATTTCGCCCGCGCCTTTCACCTCAAGACAAGCGGAAGAAGCACATAAGCGATCAGGTTGTTCAAGACATGGAACAGAATCGCCGGATACAGACTGTTGAATTTCAGATACAGAAAGGCTGGAATGAACGCCCACAGGAAAATGTAAACCAACATGCCCGGGCCGAAGAAGACGTGCGTGCTGGTGAAGATCAACACCGAGAGCAGCACGGCAACCAAAACGCTTCGCCTTGCCTTGGCGAACATCGTCAGGATGTACCCACGGTAAACGATTTCTTCCGCTACCGGGCCAATCAGCACTGCGAAGGCGCAAGCCAGAATCACGTCGAGAGCCGATTTGAGATTCAAATGGGATGTTCGTGTCCCGCCCCAATACATGCTAATGCCCGCGACGCCGAGAATCCGTTCTACTAATGGATACAGAAAAAAGGCAATCGTCACGCCAGCCAAAGCGTAACCCATCGCTGCGAGAGATAGCTTGCCTTTGAGCCCGACCTCACTCCAACCAAGCCCGTTTCGTTTCAAGAGGAGATACAAGAGCAGAACGGCCACAATCATGCCAATCGCGTAGAGACCGATCGCGAAGATGGCGAAATCGCCAATCCCCCATTTCAAAACGACAGGCTTGGGGTCCCCCCGCACAACCGCTCCGATCGTCCCGATCACCAACGTGGTAAAGACCAAACTGAACCAAGCCAGATACAGCCATTTCAGGCTCAATGTATTTTTCCGCATGGCAAGCTCGCTCATTGTGATTTCCTTCCAACGTAGATTAACGGTCAGCGAGAAAGGTTACGCGCCACCGGCCTTCTGCTCCGGGCGCGCTTTTCGCACCGTTCGCCACCACAGGATCAGCGGCACCAGCCAAAGCAGATTCAGCCAGGCCAAATGGCGCAGAACAATCTGCCCATCTTGGAAGAATGCCCTCGACCAAATGGCTTGCCCGGCGATTTGGTTGTTGGCTTGCGCGGCGTGTGTGATCCCGCCAAGCGCAAAGTCGCGCGCGACTGCCACGCCGCCCACTGCCGCATTCCACGCAACAGCGCAGCCGCCGAATGCCTGCCAGCCGACGGCCAATCCGCCGAATGACCAAACGCCGAGGCCGAGGCCGCCCAGCGCAAGCAAGCCCGCGGCGAAGCCGCCCCAGGCAGCCAGACCGATGGCGCACCCGCCCATGCTCCACGGCGCGATGGCCATTCCGCCAAATGCAAACAGCACGCCGATGGCGCAATCGCCAGCGGCAATCCAGGCTTTCACCGGTTTGTGCTGGACAGCGAGGCCGCCACCGATGCGGATGTGAACGAACGGCAGTCCGAGCAAATTGAATTTGCTTCGATATTCCCAGGCCGGCTTCGCCGGACTTGTCGCCATCCCTTCCTCCGCCGGTTCGTCAACGAACTTCGATCTCACGCGGAACCACCAGATCGTCTGCGCAACGATGGCGAGCACGTAGGCAAGCGCCAGCCCGATAATCAAACCGGCGAACAGCAGCGAATGAGCTTGTAGCATCCGTCTCGCCCAAAACATCAGGAGCGCATAAACAACGAAAAATCCAACGATGCATGAGACCAGTCTGCGATAGAAACTTCTGATGTGCTCCCGCTCGCGCTCCGTGGGTGCGTCTTCCATATCGATGCGATAGCTGACCCAATTGCCGAAAAACCCCAGAATCGGCGTGAGTAAGGCGCCCGCCAAACCGGTGGCCGCGGCGGCCTTCGCCGTTGCGCTACCTTTGACAGCGGCTACTCCAATCGTTGCCGCTTTGGCTGAAATCGTGAAGGCCGGCAACGCCGCCAGTACACCGAGCGTAAACGCCTTGCCGGGCGTCGTGCGCTTCAAAGTGCCTTCAACGAACGCCGCCACTTCCTTCGTCAGCAGCTTGCGCCCGCGCGAGAGCCGCTGCTTCACCGCGTCCTCGCTCAACTCCAACTCTTCTGCCACGCGCTCGACCGACTGTTGCTCGCGGTAGAAAAGAATCAACGGCTGGCGGTAGGTGTCGGGAATCCGTTCCAGCGCGCGCCAGAGAATTGCTTCTTCCTCGCGGCTGATGGCCCGTGCGGATGGAGACGGCTCCGGTGCCGGCGGTTCCTGAACCGCATCCAGTGGCTCGGCAGCGTGAACCGGTTCGCGGCCCTGTCGTCGGAGTTCTTTGCCGATCAGGAAGCGGGTGATGCCGCACAACCAGGCCCTGAGTTTCGCTGGCTCGCGCAATTCCGAAAGTTGTTTCCACGCGGCCACGAAGGTTTCCTGGGCGAGGTCCTCGCTCAGGCTCAAGCTGCCGGTCGCGCCATAGGTGATCGAGCAGACCAGCGATTGATACCGCTCGACGATTCGCCCGAACGCTTCGCGGTCGCCCGTCAGACTCCATTCCACCAGTTGCGCGTCGCTGTCTCCTGCGATAGACATCTTCTCGGTCTTCAATATATCACCGTACAAGTACCGGGAAAGCAGGAAGAGGTGACAAGAGAAAGAGCCTCAGACGGCGGTCCACCTGCCGTTCTGCATTTTCCGACCGGGAATTATCGCATCGTCATAGCTCTCGCAACGCCGCCGCTATCGGCAGTCGCGCGGCGCGAATGGCAGGAAAGAGACCGCCCACCAAGCCAATCATTACCGACCACACCACACCGCGCACGAGCAACTCCGGCGTGACCTTGAAGGCAAACGTGACCTGGCTGAAGCTCTGCCAATTGATCGTCGCGGTTTGGAAGCCGTCGAAGGCGAAGTAGGCCAGACCTGCGCCAATCGCGCCACCGACCAGCGCCAGCAGCAACGATTCGAGCATCACCGAGACGACTACCGAACCGCTTCCGAAGCCGAGCGCGCGTAGTGTGGCGATTTCTCGCGTCCGAGCTGACACCGCGCTGTACATCGTGTTGAGCGCGCTGAACACCGCGCCGATGGCCATCAGGAAACCGATCAGAAAACCCAGTGTGGTGATCAGCTTCGTGACCATGGTCGATTGCTCGGCGTAATATTCGGTCTGCCGGACAACTCTCACGTTGAGCTGCGGATTCGAGGTCAAAGAGTCCTTAAACTGCTGGAACGCTTGTGGTGAGGTCAGCCTGGCAGAAACGGATTGGAACGAGTCGCCGCGATTATAGGCCGCTTGCAGCACGCTGGCGTCCGTCCAGACCTCTGATTCGGCAACCCCACCGCCCGCCGAGAAAATCCCCACGACCGGCCATTCGTAGCGGCCGACCTTCATCTTCGAGCCGACATCCAGTCCGCCGAATTCCTTGGCCGCGCCGACACCCGCGATGACTTCGTTTTTGCCCCGCTCAAACATTCGACCTTCAACGATCTTGACGTTGCTGCGCACCTGGACCGCCGCGGGTTCGACGCCGCGCAACGGCACATTTGCGTCCGTGCCGGTGGTGCGTATGGGCAGATTGATGATGACGAACAGTTCAGCCGACGAGAGCGGCCCTTCCACAGTGCGCGCTACGCCCGGCGAGTCGGCGACGATCCGGGTCGTCTCCCGCGAAAGGCCGCTGACCATTTCCGTGTCCGCGCCGCTGCGCAGCACGATGGCCGTGTCAGGCGAACCGGAGACCGTCATCACGCGCTTGAAACCCGCCGCAATGGAGAGCACGCCGACCAGCACCGCCACCACGCCGGCGATCCCGATGACGGCCGCCGCCACCGCGCCGCGCCGCTGTGGGATGCTCATCAGCCCGAACTTGGTGACAGAGATGACTTGCGAAAACCAGTTGATTGGGCCGGCCATATCACATCCTCCGCAAAGCGTCCGCAACGCGCAGGCGCATGGCCTGAAGCGCGGGGAAAAATCCGGTTGCCAGCCCGAGCGCCACGCTGATCGCCAGCCCAATGAGCACGTCGCGCGTCGGGAAGAAGAACATCGGCAGCATTCCACCGGTCGGGTCGCCGCGCGAAATGATCAACCACGCCAAACCCAGCCCGAGCAGTCCACCAACGATGGCGAGCAGGCCCGACTCAGCCAGCACGAGAGCCAGCACCTGCGCATTGGTGAACCCAATGGCTTTGAGCACGCCCAACTCGCCCGTCCGCTCGCGCACGGCCTGGGACATCGTGTTGCCGGTCACCAGCAGAATGGTGAAGAAGACCGCGCCAAGAATCGCCGCGACAATCAACGCAATGTTGCCGACTTGTCTCGCCCAAGCCTGAATGAATGCCCCCTCAGGCTCCGTCTTGGTCTCTGCCGATGAGTTCTCGAATTCCTCGTCCACACGTTTCGCCACTTCCGCCGCCTGCGAAGGGTCCTTCACGCGGATGGTGTACCAACCGACCAACCCCTTGCCCCACCCAGCTCGCCGTGCCTCATCGAAGTAATCGTAGCGGAAAAAGAGCGGCGTTGTATCGGTCCCCTTGTCTTTCCCATCATAAATGCCCACGATGTCAAACTCCCAGAGTCGGCTTCCGTCGCTCTTGCTCCAAATGGAAGACTGAATCGGGACCTTGTCTCCTATCTTCCAATGGAAGCGATCTGCCGTATTTCGACCCACAATGGCCCCGGTTCGCGTTTGCAGCCAGGCCTTCTTCTGCTCCGGCGGAAGAACAAGCTCGGGATGCATGTCCAAGAATTCCTCCGGCACCACGGGGTTTTGCATAAAGAAATTCTTCGGGTCCTGGTAAATGCCGCCGAACCACGTCTGGTGGGTTGCCAATGCCACGCCGGGTATTCTTTCCATCCGCGCCTTGTAACTCTCCGGCAGCAACTGGATAATGGATACCTTGTGGCGCACTATCAGCCGGTCTGCGCCCGCCATTTCCACGCCGCCGACGAGCGCCTGTTTGACGGCTGACAAAAGTCCGAAGAGCACGAAGGCCACGAGAATGGATAGCAGCGTCAGCGTCGTCCGAAGCTTCTTCCGCTTCAGATTGCTCCAGATGAGATGGAGGAATTTCATTTCACCGGTTCGTTGCTGAGCTGGCCTTTGTCGAGGTAAACCGTCCTCGCCGCGCGGGCTGAGGCATGTGGATCGTGCGTGACCAAGATGATCGTCTTGCCGTGCTCGCGATTCAGCGCCTGAAGCAAATCGAGGATTTCGTCGCCGGCTTTGCGGTCGAGGTCGCCGGTCGGTTCGTCGCACAGCACCAACGTCGGATCGGTCACGATGCCGCGGGCGATGCCCGCACGCTGCTGTTCGCCGCCGGAAAGCGTGCGCGGATAATGTTTCGCGCGATGCGACAACCCGACCACTGCCAGCACTGTGTCCACGTGCTTCTTCCGTTGCGCCCTGGAAAGGTGGGTGAGCAGGAGAGGCAACTCCACATTGCGCTCTGCCGTGAGCACCGGCAAAAGATTGTAGAGCTGAAACACGAACCCGATGTGGCGTGCCCGCCACCCGGCCAGTTTCCGGTCGGACAACTGATCGATTCGCTCCCCCGCGACCGTTACCGAGCCTTTGGTCGGACGGTCGAGACCGCCAATCAAATTCAGCAGAGTCGTCTTGCCGGAACCCGACGGCCCCATCAACGCGAGGAACTCACCCGCTGGAACTTTCAAATGTAGATCCCTCAGAACATGAATGCCCTCCGATCCGCGATGGAAAACCTTCTCCACACCATCCACATCCACCAGAATGCCGTTGTTCTTGGGTTGTTC
The DNA here is from genome assembly GCA_050013395.1 of Verrucomicrobiia bacterium. Taxonomy (GTDB): domain Bacteria; phylum Verrucomicrobiota; class Verrucomicrobiia; order Palsa-1439; family Palsa-1439; genus JBEKZD01. The sequence goes on from JBEKFI010000038.1 coordinate 6,037, forward strand.
GCTCATGGTTTCATCTCTTTCACTGCTGCTCCGTCCGCCAGACCTGTTGGCCCGTCCACAACCACCCTGTCCCCGGCCGCCACACCTGCGCTGATCACCGCTTCCTCGCCGCCCGTGCTGCTCACAGTTACGGCGCGGCGCTCAGCGCGTCCGTTTTGGACGACAAGCACGACGTCGCGCCCGTCCTGCTGCTGCACCGCGCTTTTCGGAACGACGACCGCACGGCTCGCCGCCGTTGCTGCGCCGCCGGTTTCGCGGAACGCCACCTTCACCGCCATGTCCGGCAGAATGCGCGGGTCAAGCTTGTCGAAGCCGACGCGGACTTTGACCGTGGCCTTCTGGCGGTCCGCGGTCGGAATAATCGCCGTGACTTTGCACGGAATTCTCCAGTCGGGATATGCGTCGAGCGTCGCCTCGACTGGCTGGCCGGGTTCGACCCGGTTGATGTAGCTCTCGTTGACATCAATTTCAATTTCCAGCGAGTCCATGTCCACGATCGTGCAAATGCCCGTGCGCGTGAAACCGCCCCCGGCTGAAATCGGGGAGATCATCTCCCCCGGCTGGGCGTTCTTGGAGGTGACAATGCCCGCGAACGGCGCACGGATGATCGTGTCATCCCTCTGCTGTTGCCACAACTCCACCTGGCGCTCGGCCACGATGACTTCGCCCTGTTGCCGCTCCAGCCGGGCCTTGAGCGACTTCGCATCTGACTCCGCATGGTCGAGGTCGGACTGCGCGGCGATGTTCTGTCTCGTCAGGTCGGTCGCGCGACGCAAATCAAGCTCCGCCTGCTTGAGCTGGACGCGCGTTTCCTCCAGCGCCGTCTTCGCCGTTTCCCACTGAGCTTCGGCCACGCGCAGACTGGTTTTGACGTTCGTGTCGTCCAACCGCGCCAATACCTGTCCTTCCTGCACTTTCATCCCCTCCTCCACGAGCACCTCGATGACTTTGCCGGTGACTTTGGAAGAGACCGTCGCTTCACGCCGCGCGGTGACATAACCGGAAGCGTTCAACACGGTGCGCTCCTGGCCGCTGGTGGCAGTTGCGCGCACGAGCACCGTCCGCACCTCGACTCCAGAGGAACGCCTCAGCCACCAAATCACAATCATCAGCAAAACCAAAACAAGGACGCCAACGGCCACCAGCCAGATTCTGGATGGCGATTCCGGTTCCGGGCTGCGTTCGATTCGCAGTTCATCAAGCGTGGGCTTGGATGGACTCATAAAAAACACTCCGCGCAAAGCATGTCGGCTTTTACCGGCAGGGTCAAGCCCAGAGCGGCTGTGGAAAAACATACGGGTCCATCCGGAGGCTACTACGATATCAAGAAGCCCTTAGCCGGAACGATGCAATCGCCCGGACCCCTCATCCTGACCTTCTCCCCATCGGATGGGGAGAAGGGATCTCTTTTCATGTGCTCGGGACGGCGCACCGTTTGGTGCGCGTCTTCTGCGGGAGGCTTTCCCCTCTCCCCGCTTGCGGGGGAGCCGAGTCTGCGAGACGCCGCTGTCGTTTGCGGCAAAGGGTCAGGGTGAGGGGCCGGTGCGTTCGAATTGAATCGTTCCGGCTTAGTAAGGACGGATCGCCGGTCCTCGTGTCAACCGAGTTCATTGCACGCCCGTCGGTTTCTTCCGCAACGTGTTGTTATCTGGAAACAATGTCGCGTCGCGCTGCCAGGTTTGTCTGGCATCGTCGGCGTAAGTACCGGAAAAGGCCGAAAAGGTGACAGAAAAGGGAACCCAACACCCCCGGTAGCGCGGGCGTCTCGCCCGTGTCGTACGGCATTCCCCAAGGGTAACGGACGGGCCGCCCGCGCTACGGCATCAGGTCCGCACGGGCGCGGGAGATGCCGCTTGATTCTTCCACGCCCACCTCAGAAGGATGACCGCACCCGCTGTCAGGATGAAGATGCACAACAGCGACACCCATCGCCTTGGCGTGGCGTATCCGAAGTCCCGGCCTTGAACATAGGTTTTATAGGAAATGTGGTTCTCCGCCAGCAGTGCGAGCGTGGGTTCATCCGCCGGCGTAATGAAGCCGCGGTAAGACCTGCTTTCCGGCAGAGTAATCCACAGCTCTTTCGATCCGTTATCGTATTGAAAGACTTCGAACCGGGCGTTCTTGTGTTCGGAGATGATTCTTCCCGCCTCCGCCCCGGAAATGGTGTGGACATTCCAGCGCGTGATCAAACCAAGCAGAATGACCACTGCGATCAGCGCCAGCGCGGCACACACGGCAACTATCTTCTTTCCCACCCACCATAGAAGGATTACCGCACCCGCCATCAGAATGAAGCTGCACGTCAGTGACACCCATCGGGTTGGTCCGCGGAATCCGAAGTCCCGGCCTTGAACATAGGTTTTGTAGGAAATGTGGTTCTCCGCCAGCAGTGCGAGCGTGGGTTCATCCGCCGGCGTAATGAAGCCGGGGTAAGACCTGCTTTCCGGCAGAGTAATCCACAGATCTTTCGAGCCGTTATCGTATTGAAAGACTTCGAATCGCGCGTTTTTTTGCTCGGAGATGATTCTTCCCGCCTCTGCCCCGGAGATGGTCCGGGCGGGGGCATGAGCGATCGTGGAACAAACAAGCAGAAGGCTCATCGCGATCATCGCCAGCGCGGCACACACGGCGACTATCTTCTTCTCTCTACTCTCTGCCCGCGGCGTGGCGGTTTCCTGTTGATAGAACTTTCGCGTTCCCGGTCGGCGCAAGAGCAGGACTGTGCCAGCCACCACGATGAAGGTTGACAATAAAACCAGCCATTCGCGCGCGATGTCGGTGTGGAAGTCCCGGTCTTCAATCAGGGTCTTATACGCGATCCCCTTTTCGGTCAGCGCCGAAAGCAGGGAGCCATCCAAAGGCGTCGAACTGTCGATCCGGTGATCCGGCAGGGTGATGCTCAGAAACCTCGATCCGTTCTTGTATTGATAAACCGTAAATCGGGCATCCTTGCGTTCGGAAATGATGCTCCGCGCTTCCGCCTCGGGAATACGCCTGTGGGACAATGGCCAGTCCGAGAAGAAGAGGGCGAACAGGAACGCGCCGAGTATGCACGCCGGCCCGATCATTCCCAGCGTCACCCAAAGATTGTACGACTTGTCTGACGTCCGAGGTGTTTCCATCGTTTTCGCGTCGTGCCGATGGGCGTCGCGCCGCCGCCGCCACACCCAGATGGCCAGGGCCGCCGCCACCAACCAGTAAAATGCCGCCAGCGACCAGGTCTGCGCTCGGAAAAGCCAGGGATGAGAATCAATCATCGCCCTGGGAACTAAAAATGGAAGCAGAACCAACAGCAGGAAGCCGGCGGCAAGCGTGCGCCAAAACTGAATGATTCGTTCGCGTCCCCGGGGCGACTGCTGGCCAGCGAGACCCATCCTGCGGCCAACCCAGCGGCCGGAGAACCCAAACAGGCCGAACAGAGAGAAGATCGCCATCATGCCACCCGTCAGGAGTGCGCTCAACATCCCCGTTCCGGTTGCGGCCTTGGCGGCCGAGCTGCCTTTGGTCGCCGTGACGGCCACCGTCGCGGCTTTGGCTGTGGTTGCGAGCAGCGGCAGGGACGCCAGCACGCCCACCGTGAACACCTTCGTCGGCCCGGTGTTGCTCAACGTGGTTTCCACAAACTGCGCGACGCGCTCGGTCAACATCGTCCGCCCACGCGAGAGGCGTTGGGAAACGGCGTCTTCCGACAGGCCGAGCACCTCCGCCACCTCCGCCGTGGATTGATGTTGCCGGTAAAACAGCACCAACGGTTCGCGGTACGTCGATGGCAACTCGCCCAGTGCCCGCCACAGAATCGTTTCTTCTTCCTTGGTGATGACATGATCGCGCGGCGAGGGCGCATCCGAAGGAATGTCAGCAGTCTCATCCAGGCCCTTGGCGTTTGCGGTGGGTGTGTGCCGTTGTTGGCGAAACGAACTGTTGGCCACGTTCCGCGCGATGCCACACAGCCACGACTTGAGCTTGGAAGGTTCCTGCAGCTTGGGCAGTTCGCACCAGGCCGTGATGAACGTCATCTGCGCCAGGTCTTCACTGGTTTGCAGATCGCCACAGGCACCGTAGGTCAGGGCACAGATCAAGGATTGATACCGCTCCACAATTCGGGCAAACGCCTCGCGGTCACCATTTCGGCTGCTCAACACCAGCCGCTCATCACTAGCTGATTCGGTTTCCAAGGTCGCTTTCATTGTCACCATCTTAGTGGTCGAAAGCGATCAAAAGCTGACAGGAAAAAATGAGCCGCTTGCCGCGGCCGCCGTGTGGACTCGGCCGCAAGTGCCATTTTGGGGACTACAGGAATATGCCTTCGCTTATGCGGCAACCCGTGCCCTCAAAGCGAACGCCCTGGGTTGATCAACGGCTGAATCCGTGTTCAGCAAAAATACAAGGAAACAAAGTCACATCTTGGCATTCAATATTTAGCCATTGATGTCATTAGTGATTGTTGAATGACAAAATGACCCTAATTCTCGCCGTCGGTCTTGGGGGACGAGTTTGCCGGAGAAGGCGCCGCAGGTATGACAATCGCGAAAACTCGGTCTAGAATCTTAATAGCCTGAATTTCCACACTTAGTGGAGCGAGCGCAGTTCCATCCGAGCATGTCCAGTCGGCCAAGTTCTCGCGTGCTACGCTCGAGTCGGAAAGCACTTCATCTCTAAACACCTTTGAGATGATCGAATTAGATGGCACTCGTCTATTCCTGTGAATCTGAAGTTCTACTTCGCGCGCTACTTGATTGGGGATCGAACTTAACACGCGAAGCTGACGGCGCGGCGATGGCGCCTTGATGAGTGACATCTGCGGGTCAGCCAGCGCCCGCTTTTCGTTTGCCTTAAGTCCCATTCCAGCCACAACCAACACTACTGGAACGTCCGCCCGCGCAACGCAGGCAATGAGCGTCGCTTGAAAACTCGCCTCGGGGCAAAAGCTGTCTCGAATTCTTTCAACGGCTGCGAAAGTGAGCTTGCCGTGCTTTCGTATCTCCGAGTTCAGCAACGGAACGAACAGCGGGTCAAAAAAGCCAAGCTCACCCGCGATCATGTCCATTAGCTTTTCGAGTGGCTCCTTCTGAATCTCTGCGCCACTCACCCGACGGAAGGGAAATTCGAATTGTTTGAATGTCGTCAAGCAGTGGGCGATTTCATGCCACCGCGTAAAAAAGCGACGATGATGCTTGTCTCCGCGACAATCCACAAATGCCACGTATTGAACCTCCCCGCGCTCGGTCCGTTTATTGCGCTGATAAAGAACGCCGTAAGCATCTTTGGCTTCCAACTCCATCTCCAGCGCGGCAAACTTCGGGTCGCCCTCCTCTTTCGCATATCGCACGCTCAAGCTATGCAAGTCATCATCGCTCCAAATCTCGTGAATAACGAGATTCAGATGTTCGCAGACAACTCTCTCGACATCCGAAATGGTTCGGACGGCACTAACCCGTTTCAGAATCTTTGCTATGCGCTCACGGCAATGGCCGCGAATGCTCTGGACGGGATTCGCAATATCGAGATGAAGACCCGCAGCCGTCGCTAGGATTTTAGGGTCAAGATCGAGCGCTTTCATTTCAAGAATGGTTTCACAGCACGATAAAAGCGCTCCCAATCAAACTCTTCCAAGTCCTCACCTTTTGAATTGCCCCGATGCGCTATGATTTCGAGCCGCATACCGAACAGTTGCCGAGTTTGCGTAACTGTCAGCGACTTGCGCTCCGCGAAATCTAACAATGATCTTGGCATTGGAACCTCAGCACTATGATTCGTGTTCGATCCACTGACGCAATACTTATCACGTTCCGGACTTCCGTTCAAGACACCACGAATCCTTCGCATGAGTTCAGGCTTTGATTGGGCCAAGGCAGCTTCGTCTTCCGCGCTGAGAGTCACCTGCTGTTCAACGAAGCGCTTGATATCTTCCTCCGTTATTGCCGGCGGCTTGTCCGGGCAACGCAAGCTCGCGGCTACCAAAGCCTCTAGGGCTTTCTCCTGAGCGTTGACGTTTTCTGGAGTCATCACTTCTTCACCCTTTCTCGTGTTTCTATCAATGATTTGAACTTTTCGATTATTTGTTTGCGGGCGCTTTTTACGCTCGCTACCGACGGGCGCCCACCGGTTTTCGCTAGTTCGTCACAAACCTCACGATCTGTGATGTCGCCGAAATGCACGAAGAGCGCCTGCGCCACCTTCCGCTGCAGGCGAGGTAGATTGCCGAGCCAGAGGCGGAAGATTCGAATAATCTCGTTTGCGGCTCCTTCTTCAGCGGCGGTTCTCCAAAGCGTTGCGATTTCTGGAGACGCTGCGAGGCGTTCTCCAACTCTGCTTGTGAACTCGTCATCGGTCATCACGTTATCGCAGCCGTCATCATCCAGACTTGTGAACCGCGAAGCGTAACGGGTTTTCGCGCGCAACTGGTCGTAAGCCTTTCGTCGCGCCATTTTGAACAAGAGCGTACCCAGGTAGCCTCCCGGCTGAATTTTGCCTTGGGCTGCGGACCTACGGAGTCCAAGAAAAACGTCGTCAACCGCCGTGGCGACTTCATGGCCATCCAACGTCGGCGCGACCTTTTCGCGGATGTAGCTAGCAAGCGGCCTTGCATAACGCTCGTATGCCCTCTCAACTGCCTCCAGTTGCTGCTGCTCCGTTCCGAGCAGTCCGTTCTTTATTTCTTTGTCAACGTCTTCAACATGAGTCCTCACGTTTAACCTTTCCTCTCCAATCCATCCTTGGCGCCTCCCACTCTAGTTACTCGTTTCAACGGGGAAAAGGGATCAAAAAAAATTTCACTCACACTTTGAGCCGATTCTTACCCGATTGGCGAGTAACGAACTGAAGGCATGATTACCGTGCCGAGGAGATAACAACTATGGAAAACCTACCGAATCAAACAGGCCAGACCGACAGCTTGGCAAGGGATGCGCAAAGCTGCAAGCCAACCGCCAAGTGGGCTGCGTTAATCGACGACACGCTGGTGCCAGCACCCCAGCGTGAGGTACGAGCGAGCGTTTTGCTCGAACAAGTTGCGGCCGCACCCAATACAGCTCTCGTTCGCGATACAGGCGGCGAGGAGGACGTTGCGATTGGCCACGACGAACTTGTCGACCTCGCCAAGGGCAATGTCTTCTACCTCGTACCGAACTGTGACGCACCGCCAAAATGTCACTGTACGAAGCCCCCGAAACTTGCGCTTTTCGTCGATGACCGTCCTGAAATCACGCTCAATCCGAATCAAACCGGAAAATCGATTCGCGAGTTGTTCAGTCTGGCCGACGACGTGAACCTCGTTCGCGACTACGAGTCACCCCACGATGAGCCGGTTGGTCTTGAAGATCGCGCACCGTTCGAAAAAGGTCCGGTATTCATTACTCGGCGACAGCACGCGAAGCTCTCAATCACGGTGAACAACAAGCGTTTCACGGAAGCCGAGGGCGTGAAGCACCAAATGACCGGCCGTCAAATTGCTGCGCTGGTCAGCGACAGCCCCGATAACACTGAAGTGTTCCGCCTCAAGAAAGGCGAATCCGAACCCGTGCCTTTGAACAAGGAAATTCACGTCGAAAACTGCGATGTGTTCCGCGTGATCCGCAACAATGTGGCTGGCGGGTTCGAGCCGTCGCGTATTCAGCGCGAGTTGGAGATACTAAAACATGGAGGTTGTCGAGCGGACTTCATTGAACAGCCAATCGTGGCGGTAATTTACCGTGATGTCCCAACACGTCCGGGCTACAAGCATCTTCAGATGACGGATGTCCTAGTTATCGTGCCTGGCGGCTATCCGGGGCAGCCGCTTGACGGTGCTCATCTTCCCGAAGGATCGCCGCTGTTGGGCCGCGTCGCAGGCTCGCCTCAAGGCGTCGTTGCGGCAGATGGGCGGCGCTGGCAACTGGTGAGTTATCACCCACACAATGGGGGCGGTGGTCCACCTTGGAACAAGGACAAGCACGGATTGCATACCTACTTCGATGAAATCCTCTGTTGGATTCATCGTGCGAACAATTAGCGCAGCCCTGTCGAGACTATGGGCAGCGCGAAGACATGCCTGTTTCGGATCACGGCATCCGACCGGGAGAAGCTGCAAAAGCTCCTGTTCAAGCGATACCCGCACCGTGAATGGGGCAGTTTCCTTCGGTTCGGGTACCGGATTGCGCCGTGGGGAATTCATCTCAGCTTCGTTGACGCGATTGAGCCGCGTCCGGGCGACCTGAAGCGAACCAGCGCCATTGTTGAGTTCAGTGCCAGCTATATTCTGCGCGCACAGCTTGCGCTGGCTGACACCAAACTCGGGGTTGGTGTTATCCATTCGCATCCGCAAGGGTGCAGCACGCATGCGAGTTCGCTGGACAACGATATGGATGATTACTTCGCGCGCGAGTTTGCAGCTTACGGCGGAGGCCGTCCATACGTGAGCTTGCGCGTTGCGCACGATTCCGATGACACATTCAGGTTCAGCGGCGAGGCGTGGCTGAATGGTGAGCAGATGCCGGTGACGGAATTGCTCACGGTCGGGAAAGAGCTGGAGCGGGACATGGCAGACTCTTGTGTCCCGACAAACAACAACCTTTTTTCTGTGGACGAACAAACCGCCCGGCTCACAGAACTCATTGGCCAGCGCGCCGGGCGTCTGAGAAACTCTGCCGTCGCCGTGGTTGGATGCAGCGGCTTGGGTTCGCCAGCGGTTCACGTCCTCGCTCGGGCCGGAGTGCGGCGGTTCGTGCTGGTTGATCCAGAATTCTTTGCCCCGTCAAATCACGAACGCATGCACGGCAGCACCTGGCGCGACCTCGACACCAAGCCGTTGAAGGTTGAGATTTTGCGCCGATTGATTTTGGACATTGAGCCGAGCGCAGAGGTGACCACCATTCGCGGAAATGTTCTTGATGAAGCTGTGCTCGACGAACTCTTGCGATGCGATTTGGTGCTTGGTTGTACCGACAGCCAGCATAGCCGAGCCGCACTTGGGGATTTTGCCAGCCACTACCTGCTCCCGTGCATAGATGCCGCTGTCCTGATGCGGGCAGACAACGGGAAGCTCTCGGAACAGGTTGGCGAGATTGCCCGCTACTCGTCCGATGAACCGTGTCCTTGGTGCTTGGCCCGCATCGATCAGAAGGCACTTGCTTATGAGTTGATGACCGAGGAGGAACGCGAGCAGCGTGCCCGTGCCGCAGCCGATGCAATTCAGCGCGGAATTGACGGAGCGCAGTACTGGGGTGACAAACCGCCGAGAGAATTGACGGTCGGTTACATGACGACAGCCGTAGGCGCAATCCAAGCGGGTTACGCAGAAGGATGGCTCACTGGCGCGGGTTCAATGCCGCACCAAAGGTTTCAGTTCGATCTCGGCATGCCGTTGCTTGGCGTTGTTCCTGACCACAAGACTCGAAAGCCAGAATGTTCCTGCAACCGGACAAAAGGCTGGGGAGATCAAGCGCGTGCCGAGCGGAGCGTTACAATGCCCGCACATTGGCCAGGAGCCGAAGTAATCAGCGAGGAAATCGGACTCAGCTCTCCCCTCGTGACAGAAGCGCAAAGTTTGTGCGGACGGTGAACTGATTGGAAGGAGGTGTGAAATGTTTTGGTTTAGGTCGAAGATGTGGTCAGTGGCGTTTGTTGTTCTGCTGTTGCCCTGCTATATGTTCTGCGTGCTGTGTGCATATCCGTTTCTGTCTTTGCTCAACACGCTGTCTTCGCTGAGCACTCTGCGCATCGACGTTTCACCAGATTTCATTCAAAAGGTGTGTTGGTGGCTCTACGTCCCTGCAGCCTTGATGGCCGCCAGAGCGGCATTCGCCGTGTTGGCTTATGTTGAACGGAAGATGTTCGGGCCTCCGGTGCGTTACTACCGCCATCGACGGTGGTAGACTAACTCAGCCGAGCGCAACAAGGTGCCTCAGGTTTCTCATATTCATCACTCAAGTCTTCATGCGCACATAACTTCTGATTATACGGACTGTTTCCCGGAGAAATCTCTCGCAGCGGACATGCTCTCAGGGTGTCGGGCGTTGATTGGCGGCGGGCGGTTGCGGGGCGCCTTTGTTCCCGAACATCTGTGCGGCCATCTTCATACCCGCCGCCTGCATGGCGCTCAACTGTTGCTGCCATTTCGTGAACTGCTCAAGCTGCGTGGGCGTGAGAATCGCCGCCGCCCGATTCGCGTACGCCTGCTGCAATTGCTCCAGTTGCTTCAGCATCTCTGTGATCCGCTCTTCGGTGAGCTGCGACGGGTCGGAGTTCTGGTTGTTCATCAGGGACGAGGCCGGCAAGGCTTTGCGGGCTTCATACATGGCGCCGATCAAGTCGTACTCCTGCTGGTCGGTTAACGCAGCGTCAGCGGGCAATGTATCTTTGAACATCTGAACCTGCACGCGTTCGCTCACGGTCTTCTCGTAATCTTGGAAAACCTGATAGTCCTGCGGGCCAAGCATGTCCTGTATCTTCTTGTCGTACTCTGCCTTGAGTGCCTTCGTCTCCTCCGCTGCCTGTTTCGAGTCCGACCCGGAACCACTCATCGCGGAAAGCCCCGCATCGATCATCGCCATCTGGCGTTCCACAAGCAGGCTCTTGAGCGCATCCAGTTGGTCCGGCGGCCGGTCCAGATACTTGAACAGCGCGCCATACGACTTGTCGAGCGCCATCTTCTGCTGGGCGCGAATCATCTCCTTCATCTGCGGGTTCTTCATCATCCCGGCCAGCCCGGCGAAAAAGTTGCTCGCTGTCCCCGTGCTCGTGCCGGCCTGGACCGCTGATGTCGGAACGGATGACGTCGGCGGCGCAACCACCGGCTCAACCGCCTTGGTTTCGGTCGGCGGCTCCGGCGTTTCCTTGACCGGAGCGCGAGCTGCGGGAGTTTCGGTCTTGTCCGCGACCACGGCGGCCGATACCGATTGCTCTTTCATGCGTGCGATTTGCTGCTTTTGTCTCACCACCACGGCGGCCAAAACGGCCGTTGCTGCAAGCAGCGCGACGATCCAGATGTTCTTCTTCATGGTGTTCCTTCCTCTATCTTCGGACTGCTGTTGCTACTCCTATAGCTAGAGAAGCAGACTGGCCGAAATGTTACAAGCTTCTGCTTCCTTTCCGCCCGCGGATGCGGACTGTCCACCACCACAGAGCCAATGGCAGCAGCCAGACCAAGTTTATCCAGTAAGCGTAGCGCATCACGACCAGCGCGTTTTGAAAGAAGGTGCTGTTCCGTATGAACGCCTCGGCGGCGGCATCGTTGGCGTGCCGCGCCAACGCCACCCCGCCGACAGCGAAATCGCGGGCGACAGCCACGCCGCCTTCCGCCGCCGACCAGCCAACGGCGCAGCCGCCAATGGCCTGCCAGCCGACTGCAAATCCGCCGAGTGCCCATGGGCCGAGGCTGAACCCGCCGAACGGCACGAGTCCAACGGCAAAGCCACCAAGCGTCAATAGACCAACTGCGAAGCCGCCGAAACTGATGGGCGCGATTGCCACCGCACCGAATGCGAAAATCACGCCGATGGCCGCGTCACCTGCTGCGATCCAAGCTTTGACTGGCCCACGGTCCAATCCGCCGCGAATGCGGATGTGAATCAGCGGCAAACCCAACAAGCTCAGTTTGCTCCGATACTCGAACACCGGCACGAAAACCGGCACTGGACGGCCGTCAGCATTTTCCTGTTGGCGGATCTTCCGCTGACGTCGCCGCATCCAGAGCGTGAGAGCCGCGACAACGATGATGTAAGCCACCATCAGTCCGATCAGCAGCCCGACGAAGAGCTTCGGGTGAGTCTGGGCCAGCGGCCACCCTCCGAGCGTTAACGATAAAACGGCCAACGCAAACACCGCGATGCATCCGACGAGAATGCGAAAATACTTCAGAACGAACTCGCGTTGTTGCGGGGAACGTGCGCTGTCGCGCTCCAACTTGTAGCCAAAGTGAAGGCTCAAGAACATGAAGACAGGTCCGAGAACGGCGTTGAACAACCCGATCAAACCGGCCGACTTCGCCAGCGCGCTGCCTTTGGCCGCCGTCGCTCCGACAACCGCTGCCTTCGCCGAAGTCGTAAGCACCGGCAACGCCGCCAACACGCCCAGCGTGAACGCTTTGCCGGGCGTCGTGCGCTTCAACGTGCCTTCAACGAACGCCGCCACTTCCTCCGTCAGCAGCTTCCGCCCGCGCGAGAGCCGCTGTTTTGCCGCGTCCTCCGACAATTCCAGAGACGTTGCCACGCGCTGCACCGACTGGCCTTCACGGTAAAACAAAATCAACGGCTCGCGGTAGGTGTCGGGAATCCGTTTCAGCGCGCGCCAGAGAATCGCCTCCTCCTCGCGGCTGACGGCCTGCGCCGATGGCGACGGCTCCGGTGAAACCGGCTCGTGAATCGTGTCGAGCGGCTCAGAAGTTTGAACCGGTTCACGTTGTCCGCGCCGCAGGGAGTTGTTCACCAGATTGCGCGCGATGCCGCACAACCAAGCGCGCAGCTTCGCCGCGTCGCTCAGCTTGGTCAGTTCCCGCCAGGCCGTGAGAAAAGTTTCCTGCGCGATGTCCTCGCTCAGGCCCAGGCTGCCAGTCGCGCCATAGGTGACCGAGCAGACCAAAGACTGGTAACGTTCGACGATCCGCCCGAACGCCTCGCGGTCGCCCGTCAAGCTCCATTCCACCAGTTGCGCGTCGCTGACTGTTTCGGCTTCCAATGTCGTTTTCATGGTCACCGTATCTGTGGCCCAAATCTACGAAAAGGTGACAAAGAAAACGAGCGCCGAGTCACGATTCATTGGAGGGTCCGGCTCCAGTCGAACAGAAAGGACTGAAGTTTGCCGGTCCGCACCACGAAATCTACCTGTCCGACCCGCGCCGCGTGCCGCCGGAACGGCTGAAAACGATCCTTCGGGAGCCGGCCACGAAAAGCTGATGGCGTTTGGGCGGGGCAACGCCGCAAGTGGATGCTGCGCCTGACAGCACGAGCCTACTGCCGGGGCGGATACTGCCAGACCCAGTCGCCCTGTGTTTCGTCGAACAACGTCTTACCCGGCATGCCGCCGTCGTCCTTCTCGTTCCAGCCAACGGAGTAGAGCACGAACTGGCCATCGGCGGTACGACGGTACTTGTACGGCTCACCGCCAATCACGTCGTTGGGCAACTTCGTGATGAACCTGGGCACGAGCGCATCGAGTGCTTCGGGGAATTGTCCGTTGGCCAGCCGGAATCGTTCCAGCGCACAGGCAATCGCGGCCTGATCGGCAGTGACCTGCGCGGTGGCAGCTCTGCGAGCCACCCCGCCCAGGCCGGGCAACAGCATACTGGCCAAGACCTGGTGCCGGATGAAGATCGTGCCAAAAGGTTTACGCCCGGCGAACGCCCGCTCCAGTTCCCGGCCATTGGATTGAATTCGGCTTGGCGACACTTGCTTCTTGGCCGGGTCGAATGTCCCTCCCAACTCCACTTGAAAGAGCCGACAATAATTGAGCTGCTCCTGGTAATACCACCCATGCGGGACCAACAATCCGATTGCTTTTACCGCTCGGTTCCGAGGAAACTCTCCATGAACTGCGGGCCCAAAAACAGTCTCCTCGACACTTCCGAGGGCCATGAAATAGCCGAGACCTTTCTTCCTGACAAGTTCGGCCGTCAAAACACCTGCCGCCCGCTCCGCATCGAGAGCTTGTTTCAAGTCTGCCACGAAATTGTACTGTTGGAGACGCGTTTGCAGTTCCTGGAGTTGGGCATCCGACCAGGCATGCTCGGCCAATCCTTCCCAGACCGGTTGGGTCGCGCGCTGCAGCCAACTGAGGCGCCACAGGTAGGAAAACAATATGGGTTCGTCTTTCACCGAGTCAGCTAAGTGAAGCATCAGCTTCACGTCTTCCAGTGCGTTTGCGCTTTGGCCGAGCGCGAGTTCGGCGAACGCTCCGAGCTGCAATCGCCCGCAGGCAGCTCTGATATTTTGGACATGCGGCAGCAGGATTGCCCAAGGATTGTCCAGACTATACTCGATCGGGTATCGCGAATACGGTCGCTGGCTGGCGACACGAAGTTCCGCGAAAACGGCGTCGTCGGTTTTCAGTCCTTCGAGAACCGACGGAGCCGCCTTGGCACGGGATTCAAGATCGAGCTTGTCTGACTCAAACCTCTGGTACGATTTCATATTGCCAGACCGAACTGCGTCAAACGCCATTCCACAAGCGACGAGATCCTCGAAATGCCGATTACCCCCGTCGCCCTTGGTCTTCAAGAAACCAATCTTCCCCTGGACTTGCGAATAGTTGTCCTCCGCCCACCCTAACTTGTTCCCCGCCGAGCTTTCTCTGACAAACCACGATTTGATCAGTGGCGTGGCGGCGAAGTTTTGGTCGTCGGGAACGGGCGGTGGGATGAACGCTTTGAAGTCAAGCTGTTCACCCCGCGCTTCCAGTGCGTGCCGGTACTTGTTCCACACGTGCCGTCCGTACCAGTTTTCCAAGCCGTACAACAGCGCGATGATCGTAGCGGTCCAGGCCAAAATGATCAGTTCCCGCCGGATATCGCGCCAGGTAAGTAACCCGCGAATGGCCCGTACAATCGGACTACGATCCCAGATCGAGAGTCGAGGTTGGTCATTCATGTCAGGCCATTGCGGTTGAGGGTTGAAGTTCGCTGCGCCGTCTCGGCGATTGCGCGGAACGTGGTTGGCTCACCGGCGGCTCAATCATTTCCAGCAACTGCCGTCGATTCTCTTGAAGAGCAATCAGGAACCGTTGCGGTGACTGAGCGACCTGGCTGACCGTTGTCGGAGACGCCGCAGGTGAACGGTCAATGCTCAACAGCGCGGCGACCAGCCAGACCGCGCTCATCGCCGCGACGTGCCAGCGCAAGGACAGGATCAGCTCGCGCAAAGAAGCCGGAGCGGCACTTGAGATCGGGTTTCGGCTGGCCCGGCGGTCCAGCCCTACCTCTGTATCCGCCACTACCTCGCGCCGAATCTTGTCCAGTTTCGGTTCTACGGCCTGGTGCCGGCCCAACAGGATTTCACGGGGTGTTTTCATGATGATTCTTCCTCCAACAGTTTTCTCAACGCGCGCTTGGCGTAGTAGAGACGCGATTTCACGGTGCCCAATGGCGTGCCGGTGACGTGGGCAATTTCTTCCAGTGAAAAATCTTCCATGAAATGCAGCAACAGCACGGCGCGCTGCGGCGGCGGAAGTTGATTCAGCAGTTTCATAAACTCACCCTCCTGTTCCTCTCGGATGAGCAGATCGAGCGGGGTATTGTTGGCACCGGCAGGCGCGTCCGCCAGTTCTTCCTGCAACTCCGCATCGCGGTTCTGGCGTCGCCACTGTTGAATACATTTCTGATGAGCGATGCCAAAGAGCCAACTCCCAAACTTCTCGTCGTCGCGGAGACTGTCGAGGTGTCGCACGGCGTTGACGAACGTCTCTTGGACGATGTCGAGGCTGGCCTGCTCGTTGTGTACCAGTTCAATAACATAGACATATAAAGGCAGTTGGTAGCGTCTGAGCAGGGCGTTCCACGCTTCGGCGTCTCCCGCCCTGGCCTGCTGCACCGGCAGTTGTTCGCGTTCAGCCACTACCAGCATTCTACCCAGTGGAATGCTGAGAGCGAGAAAAGGTTCAATCCATGGCGCTTTGGGCGGAAGGCGCTGTTCTCCTTCAAGCCGGTCCCGGCGGTAGCGCTAGTTACTACCACCGGATTGTAGCCGCGAATCTCATTCGCGGGGTTTCCCTGCCGCGAAAAGGTTTCGCGGCTACAGAAGCGGTCGCCCGGTGGTGGTGGCATCCAGATGCGCCCGTGGAAACACGATGCCTCTTAACAAGCTTGACACGGTCATCTGAAAAAAATACCAGTGAAGAGGATTTGGGCCGCGCCGGTTGCGAGCATGCCCAATGAATCGTTTTGACAAAGAAAAGGAGTGTTTTCCGTGACGAAGATCGAAAGAACTCTCACCATCGCATTGCTGATTGCGCTGCCGAAGCTGTGCTCGGCTGCGGACGGCCAACTAAAAGTCAAGGCCGCCAACAAGCTGCAGTTCGCCCGGCCCAACCAGACGATCGAACTGTCAGCCAAGGACCTGGCGCCGCTGGGCAACGATCTGACCAAGATCCACGTCAAGGACGCATCGGGCAAGGAAGTGCTCTGTCAGACGGTGGACATAGACTTTGACGCGCACCGCAAGCCTGACATCGTGATTTTCCAGGCCGACTTTGCTCCGGGGGAAACGAAGACCTTCACGGTGTCGGCTGGCGCCAAGCACGTTTATACGAAAGACCAGTTCAAGGCCTACGGGCGTTTCGTGCGTGAGCGGTTCGACGATTTCGCGTGGGAGAACGACCGGATTGCGCATCGGATGTACGGCAAGGCGCTGGAGACTTGGGCCGGCGAACCGTTGACGAGCAGCACGGTGGACATTTGGTCGAAGCGAGTGCCCTATATGGTGATCGACGGCTGGTATATGGCGGACAATTACCATGTCGACACGGGCGAGGGATGTGATGATTATTCCGCTGGCGCGACCCGCGGTTGCGGCGGGAACGGGCTGTGGACTGCCGATAAACTCTGGGTGTCCAAGAACTTCGTGGACTCGCGGGTGCTGGCGAATGGGCCAATCCGCGTGATGTTCGAGTTGGTTTACGACGCGTTCGATGTGAACGGGACGAAGGTGTCGGAAGTCAAACGCATCACGCTCGATGCCGGGAGCAATCTGGATCATTTCCAAAGCTTCTACAAACCGCAAGGCCAAGGCGCGCTGACGACGGCGATCGGTCTCAAGAAAGTCAGCGGAGAGGAAAAGGTGCTGAACACCGAGCACGGCTGGCTCGCCAAATGGGAACGGATGGAGAAGAACGCGGGCAATCAGGGCCTCGCCGTCGTCGTTGACCCGAAGCTCTTCGAGAAACAGACAGAAGACCAGCGGAACCTTCTCCTGCTGGTCAAGGTGCCTGCCGACAACGTAGCTTCATACCGGGCAGGGTTCTTCTGGGACAAGAGCGGGCAGTTCCCGAGCTACGATGCCTGGAAGACTCACGTGGATCAGTTCGCCCAAGGGCTGGCATCGCCCATCGAGGTCAGCGTCTCGGCCGAGTAAACCAAACACAACAAGGAACCTCCCACAGTGGGAGGTGAAAGGCTTTATATGCATAGTTACTGCAAACCCCTCAGTTTGATGCTCGCGATTGGGATGGCGAGCTTGGCTTGGGTTGCCTCGAGCAAGGCCCAACAGGAAGATTTCAGCAACTGGCCCGAAGGGGCTTCGCCGAAAGAAATCGGCAAGCGCGTGGCCGAGAATTTCGTCGCGCGCAAGCTCGAGTTCGAGACGAATCCAAGAAGACAGTATGTCATCTATCCGGAGGTCTGCACCTGGTACGGCTCGCTGACCGTTGCGCAACTGACGAAGGATGAAGACCTCAAGACCCGGCTGATTCGAAAGTTCGAACCGCTGCTGACGACCAACTCGGTGAGGATTTCGCCAGATGCTCACGTGGACTTCCGTGTCTTCGGCGTCGTCCCCTTGGAGATTTACATGCAGACCAAGGACCAGAAGTATTTGGAGCTTGGCAAAAGCTTCGCCGACAAGCAGTGGGAGAATCCCACCGAGGACGGCATCACCACAGAGGCCCGTTACTGGATTGACGACATGTACATGATCACGGCGGTGCAGGTGCAAGCCTACCGCGCGACGGGCGACGCCAAGTACATCGACCGTGCGGCCCTGACGATGACAGCTTACCTGGACAAACTGCAACAACCCAACGGCCTCTTCTTTCACGGCACCGACGCGCAATTCTACTGGAGCCGCGGCAACGGTTGGATGGCCGCCGGCGTGGCGGAACTGCTCCGCTCGATCCCCAAAGACCACCCGAAACGCGCCCGCATCATGGATGGCTACAAGAAGATGATGAAAGCGCTGCTGAAATTTCAGGGTGAGGACGGCTTGTGGCGCCAGCTCATCGACCATCCAGAAGCCTGGCCTGAAACTTCGGGTAGCGGAATGTTCACCTTCGCGATGGTCACCGGCGTCAAGAACGGCTGGCTGGATGCCAAGACCTACGGCCCGGCCGCTCGCAAAGCTTGGCTTGGTCTGGTCAAGTACATCGACAAGGACGCCAACGTCGGCGAAGTCTGCACGGGAACAAACAAATGGACCGCCAATCAGGGCGACGCCGTCCAGTACTATCTCAAACGTCCACGACGGGTGGGCGACCTCCACGGGCAAGCACCGATGCTGTGGAGCGCCTCAGCGCTGCTACGGTAGCCTGGCCTGACTTATTCATGAAGTTTTGCGCAACGAACTGCCCCTCACCTTGATCCCGCTCAGAGCGGGATTGATCCTCTCCCCGCATGCGGGGCGAGGAGATTTCCCCTCTCCCTTTCCAAGGGAGAGGGCCTGCCCGCCGAAGCCTCGGCGCAGGCGGGTCAGGGTGAGGGTTCGAGCTGTGACAGA